>JAUVCD010000716.1 GCA_030590865.1 Myxococcales bacterium
ACTTGTCCTTGTCGTCGTCCTCGACCTGGATTCGCATGTCCCGCCGTTCGCCCTCTTCGGTCGTGCCACCGTCGGTGCCAGCGTCGGTGCCAGCGTCGGTGCCAGCGTCGGTGCCAGCGTCGGTGCCAGCGTCGGCGTCTACCTGATCGCCCTTGGCTTTGTCGCCTTCACCGGCGGGCCATTCATCCGTCTTGGGGTCTGGCGGGCTCATTCGTCCGAGGAACTGTTCGACCGCCTTGGCGGCCTGGGTCGCGGCGTTCTCGAGCTCTTGTCCAGCTTGACTGAGTGCCCCGCCCACGCGGCCTTTGTCGACCTCTTTCTTGAGCTCATCAGCGGTGCTTTTTGCCGCCTTCCAGAGCAAGCCGAGGCCCTGCTTGAACGCTTCCCCCGGCCTTTGTTCTTCTCCGTCGGAACCCTCTTCCGCTGCGTCGGTCGACTTGGATTCCGATGCGCCATCTTGCTGCTCGGCGCCGCCCGTTTCTTTTTCTTCCTGCTCGGCCATGGGTTGATCTGTACCAGGCCGAGCGCGGTTGTCACGCCGTAAATCGGCGCCATCGTCACGCTGCGGCGTGGTTTTCGCCGTCTGCTTCACTCACCGTCGATCGGTTTCGGCCCGCGTGCTTCGAGGCGTAAAGTGCCGTATCTGCCGCTTTGAATAGCTGTTCCCAGTTGCTGCCGGCATCAGGGAAGGTGGCGATGCCGAATGAGCAAGTGCATTCGATGGTCCTGCCCTTGGCGTGGAAGGCGGTCTTGGAGAATTCGGTGCGAACACGCTCAGCCAGCAAGAGCGCGCCTTCGGCGTCGGTTTCTTCGCAAATGGTTACGAACTCTTCGCCGCCGAAGCGGGCCACGGCGTCGATGGTGCGCACGGCGTTCTGGTTAATCTGGGCGAGGCCCTTGATCACGATGTCGCCGACGTCGTGGCCGTGATTGTCATTGACCAGCTTGAAGTGGTCGATGTCAGCGATCAGGATGCTGAGGCGCCGCCCGAAGCGGCGGGCCGAGCGGAGCTTGGCCTCTGCCGTGGCTAGCAGGGCGCGTTTGTTGAGCAGTCCGGTGAGGCCGTCGGTGGTCGCTTGTTCCTCCAGGCGCCGCACCATCCGGGCGTTGGACAACGATACGGCCAGATGGCTGGCGAGCACCTCGAGCAGGCTGCGGGTCGCCTCGTGGAAGGCCCCGGGCTCATAGGAGCCGAGGACGAGGGCACCTAAGGGCTCGTCGCGAACCACCAGGGGCAGCACGACCAATGAGGGCAGTGACGGTGGCTGCAGATCTTTGGTGAAGAGGAGCTGATGGCTGGGGTCGAAGTCGCCTCGGTAGGGGAGGGGGTGGCGGTTGCGGACCGCCATGGAGACCAGCCCGGTGTTGTCCTCGAAGCGCTCGCCAACCAGGGGTTGGGGCGCCTCGCCGTTGACCGCCCGGATCTGGTGGCCGCCGGTCATCGAGTCGAAGGCCGTGAAAGCGGCGAAGTCGACGGAGGCGATCTCGCTCGCCGCGCTCACCCCAGCGTCGACGACTTCCTGCTCCGAGATTGCGGCACCGAGACGTTCTGCGGCCCGGTAGAGCTTGCCCTGCTCCACCTTGGTCCGATCGAGCTGGACGAAGACCCGCTCGTTCTCGATGGCTCGCGCCGCAAAGCGTGCGGTCTGCTCGACGAGCTCTAGCTCCGCGTCGGAGAAGGGTTGGGCTTCTCGGCGATCGACGACCAATACGCCGCGCTGGGTTCCATGCTCGAAGACTGGCACGGCGCAGACGGCCTGCACCGGGCAGATGTCTTGGTAGTAGGGCAACAGGTAGTTGGGCTTGAGGTCAGATAGGCGCACCGGTGCGTTCTGACTCAGCACGGCGCTCAGAATGCCGTCGCAGGTGGAGAAGGGCCCCTCGCAGAGGTCCTGGTCATCGGACACTAGTTCGCTGATGCGCAGTCTCGTGCCGTCGCCATCGAGCCACAGGAGCATGGCGGTGTGGATCTTCAAACCGTCACGCAGCAGACCCAGGCCAAGCAGGACGGACAGCTGGATCTCTTCGACTCCCGACCTCAAGAGCCGCTCCTGATCCCGCTCCCGTTCCTCGCCCGCCTCTGACGGCGCGCGCAGTAGTCGATAGCTTCTGGCCTCGTCCCGAAGCCGATCGCGTTCCGCTTGCAGAGCCCCTCGTGACGCGCTGCGCAGGCGGGCTACCTCCATGCGGAGCGAGAGCGTGTTGAGCAACCCAAACACCAGCGCGAAGCCAAGGTGGGGCAACAGCTGCTGCGGCTCGAGAGCCCCGAAGGCGAGCAGTCGGACCGCCCCCTCGAAGAGCATCATCAGGGCGATCACGGCGAGCGACGATGCTGGCTTCGCGAAAGCGCTCATCACGCCGATAGCCACGTAAACCAGGGCGTAATAGCGCCCATCGAACGAGCCATCGACATGAACCGCGGCGGCGTAGGCCGCGACCATGAGCAACACGCCGAGCTCGATGTCGAGCCACTTGCTGCCTTCGACCGTGCCGGTGCGTTGCCAAGCTCGCGCCGAGATTAGCAGCAGCAAGAGCGCCACGAAGCCGTAGAACAGCCACTCGTCGAGGGGGTGGGCCGCGTGGAGCGCGACGACCGCTGCGAGCAGCATGGCGCCGGCCATGGGCAAGGCGCGTCGCGCTACGCGGCGCAGGGACATAAATGCCGAAACAAGGGGATCCATCCGCAACTTGGTGCGGTATCAGACAGGCGCAAAGTAGGCCAGTTGTCGGCAAGACTTGCCAATAACTTGGCTGGCCCGCGGGCTCCTTGCCTGGCTGCTCTGGTGCAGCCGGTTGCGGGTAAGGAGGATCGCGCTTGCCCAATGGGAGCGATCCGGTGTTCAGTGAGGCGTGCGTTTCGGCATCCGCGCCCAGTTGCTGCTGGCCATCGGGGCCCTCCTGGTGCTCGCCTTTCTGCCACTGTTTTTCGCTGTGGCCAGCCTCACTCGGGCCAGCCACGCGCAGAGCTGGCGGCGCCACGCTCGCGACCTGGGCCGGGCGATCGCCGGTCACGTGACCGAGGCGCGTCGATCCCGCTCGCCTGAGCAGCTCACCGAGCTGTTGCAAGCGCAAATCGGCCATGGTGTCGGCGGGATCGGCGTTTACGATGATCATGGAGCGCTGACCTCGAGCCGCGGTGCGCCGGGGGCCGTGCAAGCCCTTCCCAAGACGGTCGTTCCGGACCGGGAGCAACTGATGGAGGTCACGACCTCTCGTGGGCCCGCGATGGTCGTCGTGGTGCCCGGCGCCCGGGGCTCGGTAGGTGCCCTGCTCCACACCGATCCGAGCGCCGTTCAGGTGACGCCTTTGGTGCGACTGCTGGCGTTCTACATCGGCCTGTTGGCGCTCGCCCTGTTGATGTTTCTCTACTTCGTGTTGACCCGCATCGTCGTCGCCCCCATCGACAAGCTGTCCAGCGCCGCCGGGCGGGTGGCCGCCGGGGCGCGGGAGCTCACGGTGCCCCACAGCGGTGGTCGTGAGCTCATCAATCTCGGCTCGAGCCTGGCGACCATGACCAGGTCTTTGCGAGCGGAGGAGCAACAGCTGCGTGAGAAGATCGACGAGCTGAGGCAGGCGACCGACGATCTGAAGCGCGCTCAGGACACGGTCATCCGCACCGAACGACTGGCGTCAGTGGGGCGCCTGGCGGCAGGCTTGGCCCATGAAATCGGTAATCCGATTTCTGCGATTATGTCGTTTCAAGAGCTGTTGCTCGATGGCGAGCTCGACCCAGACCAGCGGGACTTCATCCAACGGATGAAGCGGGAAACCGAGCGGGTGAACCGGGTGTTGAGGGATCTGCTCGACTTCGCGAGGCCTGCCGCGCAGCCCCAGGCGGTCGAACTGGACGCCAGCGGCGTCAGCGCCTCGGTGGCCGAGGCGATCGAGCATGTCGGCGCTTTGGTGAGGCCCCAAAAGTCGTTCAATGGGGTGGAGCTGATCTGCGTGGTGGAGGAAGGACTGCCACCGGTCGCCATGGAGCGGGAGCGAGTGGAACAGGTGTTGCTCAACCTGTTGCTCAATGCCGCTGACGCGGTGCCCCGGCCTGGCGGTCGGGTGTCCATCGATGCTCAGAGCCAGGACGATCAGCTTCGGGTGGTGCTGGAGGACAACGGTGGCGGAATTGAGCCTTCAGTCCGTGGCAGCCTCTTCGAGCCCTTTGTCTCGACCAAAGATGTGGGCAAAGGGACCGGGCTAGGTCTCGCCGTGTGTCGCGGCCTGGTCGAGGCGGCGGGGGGGGCGATCGATGTCGAGGATGGCGCCGAAGGAGCACGGTTCGTCTTGGTGCTGCCGGTGGTCGCTGCCGCTGAGCGCTGAGGGGCCTCGGGTCAGCTCTCGAGAGGCCTGACGCGCCACCGCCTTGGCGTCATGCTCGATGAGATCGCCGTGGGCCATGATGATGCGCTCGAAGTCCCACTCGAGGATTCGTTCGAGCGATGCCCGTGCGGCGGCCTTGTCGCTCCACGCCATTTGGTATTCAGGCGCTGGCTTGGGCCGGTTCCACATGCGCAGCACCTTGAACATTGCTTTCAGCGCCCAGTTGGTGCCCCCAGTGTGATCGGTGAAGTTCTCGATGACGTCGACC
>JAUVCD010000609.1 GCA_030590865.1 Myxococcales bacterium
GATCGCCAGCCGAATTCCCGCGCTCCGGGCTGCTGCGAGAGGTGCCTCAGGAGGCGCGGCAGCCGCTGCCGCGGAGCGGCTTCGTTCAACTATACTTCGATTGACCAGTGTAACGCGCCCCCGTCGCGTTGACCTGGTCAGTCTAACACGCGGGGTTGGGGGTCAGAGGGCATCGGAACTACTCGTGATCGCTTGTGTCTGGGTCGGCGGTGTGAGCGTTGATTTGCGCGTTAGGTTGCGAGGCGGTGCTGTGTATTGCGCTGGATTCTGGGAGGAGGAGAGGCGTTTCGAGGAGGCGGTCGGCGGGGCTTTGGATGCCGCCGCGCATGTTTAGGAGGACGTGGGTGTAGATCATCGTCGTGCGGACGTCCTTATGACCGAGCAACTGCTGGATGGTGCGGATATCGCAACCGTCCTCGAGGAGGTGGTGGCGGCGGCGTTGACCCGTTTCTGGGTGGTGGTAGCGGCGCGTGGCCTGGAAGACCCACTGCCACCGCCAATCGCGGCCAGCGTTGGGGTATTTGCGGGCCAGGCCATTGGCGAGCTCGACCCAACACCGTGCTCAGCCGTCTGGTGGCGGCCGCCATGGCGGAGAGGTGGCGGCCGCCAGTTGTATGTACCGTGATCGCTCAGCCGTGCAGCCCAACATCCGGAATCCGGATGTTGCTCGTAAGTGCTGAACAAGCCGGCGTTTTTCGCTGTTACGGTGGCGCTTTATCCGGGTCAAGCGAGCGCCGGCCAGGCGGAGCGGCCCTCAACCAAAGCTCCGGAGGCCCTGCCCTGACCGGAGCAACACCCCGCCGCCGGGCGGAGTGGCTCGCAGGCACACCAACGTCATGTCGCCATTACATTGGAATGCGTCTTACCAATTCCAATCGCCATCCTTGCCACCGAAGGTACGCCACAATGACAGCAGTGCCTCGGGAATGGGCGCTTCGGCAGAGCTCGCTGGTAGAACGATGCGCCGGGCGTGGAGAGCGACTCGGTCGAGCAGGTGGACGCGGCCGTCGTTATCGACGACCTGGCGCGCACCACCATAGGTGCGGTCGCCGAAGATGGGTGCCTTGGCCAGGGCGGCGTGGGCGCGAAGCTGGTGCATGCGGCCCGTTGCGGGATTGAGCTCGACGATAGTCGCGACCGAGCCATCGGGGCCGCCTTGGACCGTGGCCTTGACCTCGAACTTGGTGCGGGCAGGGCGGGTGCGTTGGGCATGGGGGCTCACCCGGTTGCGTCCAGCGCGGTCTCGGAGCTTTCCCAGCGGCCAATCCCAAGTGCCTGTGGCTGGGATAGGTCCCGGCAGGATGGCCACATAGGTGCGATGCAGCTGGCCCTGGTCTCGCCAATGCTGGACCCGCCGGGCGGCATCACGACCCAGGGTGCACAGCACCACGCCGCTGACGGCCACGTCCAACCGGGTGGCGGCGTGAACCCGCCCACCGTTCAGGCACTCGATAATGCCGCTGACTAGCGAGTCTGGTCCGCGGGGCGTGGGCTCGGTGGGCAGCCCCGCCGGCTTGTGAGCGAATAGAATGCCGTCTCGATGAGCGAGGATTTGAACCACGCTCGCCCCAGCAGGCTGATCGGGCGGCAAGAGATCCACCCGGTCGCCCGGTTCCACCGGATCGTCGAGCTCAGCACGCCTGCCGTTGAGCAGCACCCGTCCGCCTAGCACCGCTCCGAGATCCCGTGCTTTCGCGAGGACGTCGCGAACCACAGAGCCGTCTCCCGGTTGCACGGCCCATTGAATGGCCGGGGTCACGGAACCCCGGCACCGAGATCGGTCGGGGCAGACGCCGAGCCGGCGGGCGACGGGCGACGGGAACCACGGCGCAATCCTGCCGGGGCGTCGAGGCGTTGCACGATGCCGGCCTCACCGTCCACTCGGAGCCGCTCACCGTCGCGGATGTGGAGCTCGGCATGGGCCACGCTCATCACCGCTGGCATCGATAGCTCGCGCGCCGCTTCTGCCTCCAGGGAATGAGCCCCACCCACCTCTGCTACCACTGCGCCGGCGACCGTGTAGAGAGGCGACAGGCATGGATCGAGACCCTGGGTGACCAATACGTCACCAACATCGAGAGCGGTCGGTAGCGCGCCGCGAATCACTCGAGCCCGGCCCTCGATGACCCCAGGGCTGGCGCCCACGCCGAGCAGGGTCGCCGTAGGTATGATGGGAATACCACCACGAGGGGGTGCGCCTAGAAAGCCTGGTGGCGGATTCGGCTCGCGGCTCTGGTGCTCACGCTCTCGGTCACGCATGGCAATGACCCGTGCTAACTCGGGACGGCCACTGCGAAGAGCCTGAACCAGCCGGGCCGCAGAGCAACAGAAGGAGCCCCCAGGCGGGACGTTGGGGTCGAGACGCTGCAGCCGGCGATCGATGTCGAGGAGCACGCGGCGCACGGCACAGAGAGCGCGATACAATAGTCGGTCCACCGAAACGCGAGCGCGGATCACCTTTCGACAGCGATCCAACAGGACGCGCAGCAAGCGTCGCTCGAGCACCGAGAGCTCGGGCTCGTAGCGCGCCAGCTGGGCATCGGCGACCGCCCGAGCCTGCTTCTGTCGAGATTGGGGACTGGGGAGATCGGCCGGTGCGCTGACCAGCAGGGCCAGCATGCCCATCAAGTCCCGCGGATCTTCTCGCCACCGAGGCGCGGAAAGCTCGAAGGCGTCGAGCGCCATATCACCCCAGCTCGTCAGCAAGTGGCCAATGGCGCCTCGGCCCCGACCATCGGGGAGGTCGTCGAGGGAGGCCACCGGGCCGGCGCGGAAGCACGCCAGGGCCTCAGGGTCGGTGCGCAGCATCTCGACAACTCGCCCGACGGCGATCGCCAGCGCGGTGGAGCGGTGACTGCCCACGCCGGTGGTGAGCTCGATGCCGAAATGGAGGTCGACGTCTTGGACCTTGCGACGGACCAGCCCACGCAGGCCGAGCTGGTGGACGAGCTGGGCCATGGTGCATTGGGTCCACAGCTCGACGGTGCGCTCGAGCAACGCCTGGGCGCTGGTCAGCGTGGTAGCGATGGCATCATTGGGCAGGAGGGTGAGGTCCATGTCCGACAGGCCTCGAGCATCACGCTCGATGCCTCGTTGCAGGGAGACCACCGCACGATCGAGTTGCAGCTGTCCCTTCAACGCCGACCACCCAACCCTGGGCGACCGCCACACACTTCGGCCCCCGGCATCCACCCGGCCTGCGAGGCGGCCCATGTGCTCAACGGAGAGCCCACCGAGCGCGTGAAGCAGATCTTCTGGCGTGACCAAGGGGAGGTCGGCTACCGCCTCCCCCAAGGCGCTCACATTGAGGTAGCTGCGAGTGTTCCAACTGCTGACGAGCCGAGCACCGCTGGGGGGCTTGCAATGGACCGAGGCGAGCGTCGCTTCGACGGCCCCACTGATGACTCGATCGACGATCGATTGGGTGACCCGGGTCGGTGGTTCGGAGCGACGACCGCCCAAGACAATCTCGATCCAGGCCGTCGACTCATCTCCGCCGCCCAACGGCAGCCAGCGGGGGCTCTCCTCGGCGCTGAGAAGGTGTATCTTGCAGGCCTGATCGGGGCACGGCTCGACGGTGAAGCGCAGCACCGCGCTGCGCCCGAGCTCGCGCTCCCCAGCAGCGCCCAGCTCGATGAGTTGCTCGAACCCCTCAGACCCGAGCTGGGAGCGCAACGTCGCCAACGGCCCGGGCAGGACGTCACCCCCCTTGCCGAGAGACAAGGGCGCGAGCAGCTGCGCCGGTCGTCGCCAAGGCTCGGCTTGGGCCCCCCTCACGATGGCCCCGAGATGCCAATCGGCGCCGGCAATTGGCGCACTGGTTCCGGTGGTGCGAGTCAGCACTCCCTCCAAGTCGGTGGGCACCACGGCCTGAATCAGCACGGCAACCGAGAGGTCCTTGATTTGAGCCTGCCCATAGTCGGCGACGGCGCGAGACAGCACAGTGCTCGCCCAAACCTCACCGATAGCCTCCACGATCTCGTCGACCGAGACCAAACCAACGCGAGAGTGGAGGTGCCGCACCCCCGCCCAGGCGAGGGAGCCGGTGGCCGCCAGGCTCGGACGCACCGCGACGCCGAGCGGGAGCTGAGCGAGCTGTTGCTCGAAGAGCTGCTCGATGGCCGCTACGATCGCCTCGTCGAGAGGCACCGAGCGCATTTGATCGTAGGCCCGGGCACAGTGGTCATCGCCCGCCTTGGTGCCTGACAACTTAATGAGCGACCGCAGGTCGTGCTTGCGTGGCAAGCAGCGTTCGGCGAATGCATCAAAATGCTCTGCGTCGAGCACCCAGGCCGGGGGGACCGACAAACCCTGACGCGCCAATCTCGCTAGCACGTGGGCCTTGGTGCCCACGACGCGCACACCATCGCGACGCCGCTGCCCCACCTGCTCCAGGCTCCGCAGGAGCACGACGCTCTCGGACGCAATGGTGAGCCCTTCTTTGTCGGTCATCCCTCGTCACGACGCATAGTACACGGGCCGACCGCCGAGGACAGCTGAACCCAGGTCAGGGAGGCGGAAGGTTGCGCAATACTCGCTCGTGCCACAGGAGCATTTCGTAGCTTCCAGGACCGCGATTCCAGATGTAGTCGTGAGGACCGGGCGTCACGATGACCTGGTGAGGCACCTGGTGTCGGTCTAGCTCCTTAGCGAGAGCCCGAACGGCGCCCAGGAAGGGGTCGCCATCGCTGCTCACCAGGCGAAGCCGGACCGGGTGGCGGGCCATCGCCTGACTCGCCAGCTCGGCGAGCCACTCGGCCTCAGCGGCGCGAATCGCCGGCTGCAGCGCACCTACCGCTCCGAACACCTCTGGGTGAGACAAACCCAGCAGCAGCGCGAGCCGGCCCCCCATGCTCACCCCGTCGATGCCGGTGCGCTGGCGATCTGCCTTCAGCGCGAGCGTCTGCCGCACCTGTGGGATGAGCTGCTCGGTGACGAATGACGCAAACCCGCTTGCGCCCTGAAGGCTCCGATCAGGAAGCGCAGGCGTGTAGGGACAGGCCACCGACAGCCCGGTGAAGGGCCGAGCTGCCAACGAGGCGTTGAGCTCAGCTAGTCGCTGTGGACGAACGAACCCGTGAAAATCTGCCTTGGTGAGCGGCGGATGCTGGGCACGGCGGACCGCACGGTCGAGATCATAGTCATCACGCCAGCCCCGCGCGCCGATCTCCAACCCGCGGCCCGCCTCGCCGCGGCCGTGCAACGCGACCAACAGCGGGCTGCCCGACTGGGCCAGCACCGTGGCACGCTGAGGCGTCGTCCATTGGGCGCCAGGCGCGAAGCTGAGCTCACGCCACCGTTCGGCAGCACTGGCGACAGGACTGGGAGCTGGCCGTGGCGGGCTGGTCCCAGGCTCATGTGACGCGCGGCGATCGCAGCTTGCCGTGCCCAGGACTCCAGCCACCCACCCCAACAGCTCGCGGCGCCGCATGGCGTCTCATCCCTCTCGCGCCGGCGGAGACTTGGGCGACGCGGTCGACTCGGCGCCTTCGAACCAGGTGAAGAACCGCCGCATCGCAGCCTTCTGCTCAGGGGGCATGTACTCGAAGTTGCGACCTCGATCGATGATCTCCCAGAAGTCTTTGGTCTCGACTCGCTCGAGCTCTTCCCGGATCGAGTTCAGCCGCTCGGGAGGGTCGTGCTCCATGTCGTGGAAGATCACTCGCGCCGTGTCCCGCTGGTCCGCAGCGATGTAATAGGCGGCGAGCTTGGCCTGAGCGCAAGCGGCCCGTTCTTCAGCGCAAACTGGTGGCTGTTACTGGTCACCGCCGGGGCGGTCGCGCTGGGATTCTGGCTGTTCAACCTGCGACAAAAAGCCAAGCC
>JAUVCD010000904.1 GCA_030590865.1 Myxococcales bacterium
GCAAACATCATCGATGCAGAGCAGCTTGGCGCCGTCGGGCCCCTCCCGGCAGGCGGAGTTGGACAGACAGGGGCAACCGTACACCCCCTTCTCGGCGCAATCTTCGTAGCCGTACCCGTCCAGGTCACCACACCCGGACGCCAGCACAACGATGCCAGCACCGAGAAACCATTTTTTCACGTCCTCGAGCTCTCGAAGTAGCCGCATTTGGATGCTCCCTTCCTCGGCGGTATGTAAGGCAAATCTCCGCATGGGAATGCGGGTGGTCCGGATAGTCACGACTGGCAGACCCCTGTCAAAAAGCCGACCCAAAAAGGCCTGAACCCGCTACCACCTTCAGGCACTCGGCGCTAGGTCACTTTGCGTCGAGTACCGACAACTCGGCCAGCGCTCGGCGCAGGGGCAACAGGTCATCTTACCTGGCGACGAGCACGAAATAGTACACCCCAAAGAAGTGCGCCGCGCTGCCGCCCAGCACGAAGACGTGCCAAATGGCGTGATGCCAGGCCAGACTCTTCATGGCGTAGAACACGGCGCCGCCCGTGTAACACAACCCACCGATGGCCAGCAGGACCAAACCCTGATTCGGCACCGCCTCGACCAGCGGCTTGACCGCGACGACGATCACCCAACCCATGCCGATGTAGAAAGCCAGCGACCACTTGTGCCCACCCTGGCGCGCCAGCAGCTCAAAGAGGATGCCCGCCACGGCCAGTCCCCAGATCACGCCGAAGATCGACCACCCCCAGGCCCCGCGCAGGCTGACCAGGGAGAACGGCGTGTAGGTGCCGGCGATGAGCAGGTAGATCGCTACGTGGTCGGCCTTCTGCAGGGCGCGCTTGGCCCGTGGCCACGGGGAGGCGTGGTAGAGGGTGGAGGCGCTGAACAATAGGATCAGCGATGCGCCATACACGGCGCTCGAGACGACGCCCAACGGATGCCCGGTTGCCGCCGCCCGCATCAGCAGAAAGACCAGACCCGCCACGGCCAAGAGAGCTCCCAGTCCGTGGGTCACGGCGTGGGCGATCTCTTCGCGTTGGGGATAGGCTGAGCGAGGCGCAGCCGGAGTTACACCGCGTTGGGAAAGAGCAGAACGAACGCTAGCCATGCAACCGCCAAGGTGAGAATCAGGTTCAGGGATTGACCCACGACATACAGAAGCATGGGCTTGCCACCTTCCATCTGTTTGGCCAACTCTTTAAAGTTGGACTCCAAGCCGATCGAGACGAAGGCCAGGCAAAAGAACCACCCCCGCAACGGGTTGGTCACCGCCTTGATGACGCCCGACTCCACCAGTGTGAGGCCATCGCCGTCGAAGAGCGAGGCAAAGGTCGGCACCAGAACGAAGGAGAACAGGATCGAGGCGGCGACGAAGCCGACGATGAACTTGGGGAAGCGGACCCAAATTTGCATCAAGCCGGGCCGCGGGGCATCGGGATCGCGCTCCACGGAGGTGATCCAAAAGAGCGCCACGAAGAACCCGACGATGCCGATCAAGACGTTCTGGATCATCTTGACCACCGCGGCCACGGTCTCGGCCTGCGGGCCGAGGAAGGCACCGGCAGCCACCACGGCACCGGTGGAGTCGATGGTGCCTCCCATCCAGGCTCCACCCAACACCTCGCTGATGCCGATGGCATGAATGAACATCGGCATGAAGACCATCATCACCACCGTGAAGATGAGGGTCATCCCCACCCCGAGGGTCAGCTCTTCTTTTTTGGCGCGTGAGGCAGCAGCCACCGCGATGGCCGCCGACACGCCGCAGACTGAGGTGGCCGCGGCGATGATGATCACCAGTGGCTTGCTGACCATCTTCAGAACTCGGGTCCCGAAGAACCACATGAAGATGATCACCACCGGCGTCACCAGCCAGGCGACCATCAGCCCAGGGATGCCGATGCTGAGGATCTTGCCGAACAGGATCTCGGCCCCCAGCAGCACCAGACCGGTCTTGATGTACATCTCGGTCTTGGCGCCTGCCTTGAGCCATTCGGGCGTGCCAATGGTGTTGGAGATGAGCAGGCCGAGCCCCAGCGCCCAAGCCGCATAGCTCAGACCATAGGCCTTACTAATGTGGTGGTTGGCGATGGCGAAGGAGAGCACGGCGAGGACAAAGACGACGACAAAGGCCACGGCGTATTTGCCGGTCTTTTGCCGCATGCCGAAGACGCCGACGGAGGTGAGGAGCAGGACGCAGATGAGGGTGATCAGGAGCGGCAGGATGATCAGCCCCGATCGCTGCGCGGTCACGGTCACCTTGCCCCTTCCAATGATGACCTCTTCGGATGGGAGGACCTGTGAGACGTACGCCCGAGCTCCGAGGCCAGAAGAATCCGGCGCCTCCTCGGTGAGCTCCAGGGTCAGCTCTCCATCGGCCAGGAGAGTTTTGAATGCGATCGTTTCGCCGTCTCCGCTACGCGCCGAGGCCACGCGTAAGCGCACTCCCCCGTCGACGGCCATGAGCTCGGCGGTCGCTCTGGCCTCTGCAGCGTTGATCCGATCGACGAGCTCCGCCGCCGTGGTGACCTCGCCGAGGCCGATCTTGGTTTTCTTGGCCGAGTAGAAGACGTCCACCGGGTTCGAGGTCCACTTGCCGAGCTTGGGGACTTTCTTGGCGGAGATGCTGCCGTTGAGGGCGAGAACACCGAGCACCGTGGCCACCAGAAGGATGGCCAACCCGAACCACACGGTCCACCAGTCCTCTTCGCGGAGCAACGGACTGCGTTTTTTTTCATTGGTCATGACTTGGCTCACTCGTCATTGGTCAATTGCACGGGGCGTGAACGAGGGACAGCTCTTGGCCGGCATGGGATCGAGGAAACGGTCGAGCGCCTGGCAGATCCCGGCATGGCCCCGCGCTGAAGCGTAGGCGGAGCCGAGCATCGTCATGTTGGGGATTGCCGCTTCGATAAAAGCGGGGTCGTCAACAAAGTGGGCGCAGTGCTGGCAGGTCGCATCCTTCATGGCTCAGCTGCTCTTTGGGGCGACTCCATCCGGCGGTAGGTCCTCGTGGCGGAAGCTCCGGCGTCCCGGGCCATACTCGC
>JAUVCD010000219.1 GCA_030590865.1 Myxococcales bacterium
TGCGTGTCCTGCAAAGCCTGCGTGTTGGCCTGCAAAGCAGAGAATGAGGTCCCCGACGGGTTCTCTCGTGACTGGCTCATGGAAGAGGTTTGGGGTGACTATCCCAACTTGAGCGCTGAGAACCGGTCGGAACGGTGCAACCACTGCACCAACACCCCCTGCGTCAGCGCTTGTCCCACCGGCGCCAGCCACGTCAACGAAGGTGGCACCGTCTTGGTGAGTCACAACAAGTGTACCGGCTGCAAGGCATGCATCGCAGCCTGCCCCTACAACGCCCGCTATACCCACCCGGCAGGCTACGTCGACAAGTGCACCTTCTGCTTGCACAAAGTGCAGCGCGGCGAGCAGCCAGCCTGCGTGTCCATCTGTCCGACCAAGACGCTGTTTTTCGGCGACCTGAACGATCCGACCTCGGAGGTCTACAAGCTGCTCCGATCACGGCGCTTCAAGGTGCTGTTCCCCGAAACTGGGGCCAAGCCGAACGTGTACTTCCTCTATTGACCGCTGGGCAAGAGCAGCATCGATTCCCGACAATGAGCCGTCATTGAGTAGGCAACCGCCATGAATACCGATTACGTCGAAATTTGCCCAACCGCTTATCACAAGATGGTGGAGCACTCCCACGAGGTGTGGGGCTGGGAAATTGTCATCTACCTGTTTCTCGGCGGATTGGTCGCCGGTTTGCTGGTACTGACCGCGGCGCTCGAGCTGCGGGCCGGCAAGCGTAGCGAGTCGCGCGGGCTGATGTGGATGCCCTTTCTCGCGCTGGCGCTCATCTCCCTGGGCATGGGGGCGCTGTTTCTAGATCTGCATTACAAGTTCCACGTCTTTCGCTTCTACCTGGCCTTCCAGGCATCCTCGCCGATGTCCTGGGGCGCCTGGATCTTGCTGGTGATCTATCCGGCAGCGTTCCTGCTCGGTATGGGCTCCCTCTCTGACGACTGGCGTAAGCGAATCAATGGATGGGTCGAGAAGAAGGCGAAGCGCCTGAAAGGTCTGTTGGATTGGTCGTTCGAATGGGCTGACGAGCACCGGCGGACACTGCTCTGGACCAACCTGGTGGTGGGCGCTGGACTGGGTGTCTATACGGGACTGCTGCTCGGCACCATGGTCGCCCGCATTCACTGGAACTCGGCGGTGCTCGGACCACTGTTCCTGTCCTCCGGCCTCTCGACCGGAGCAGCCTTCATGCTGCTGTTCAAGCTCAACAAGGACGAACAGCGCGCCTTGGTGCGCTGGGACATGCTGGCCATCGCGGCAGAGCTGTTCTTCATCGCCTTGATGCTGATCAGCTTCGCAGGTGGCAATCATGCCGCGCAGGTTGCCGGAGAGGGCCTTTTGGGGGGCAAATGGACAGCCCCATTCTGGACGCTGGTCGTGATGCTCGGCCTGGTCGTACCGCTGTTGCTCGAAACCGTGGAGGTCAAGCGCCGCTTGCCGCTGACCGTGGTGACGCCGGTGCTGATACTCATTGGCGGGCTCTCGCTACGGGCCATTCTGCTCGCCTCTGGTCAGGAGTCGTGTTTCTGCGATCTTCGCTGACCGGGCCACGAGATCATGACCGTGATGATGAAGCACGACGAGAATGATGGACGGCCGCGGTCGTCAGAACGATCCCTGGAGATAGCTGATGAAAACTGAACGTCCCTTGTGGAACCCCTATGTGGCGGGAGCGGCCCTGGGCCTGGTGCTGCTGGGCTCTTTCCTGGTGCTCGGGTTCGGGCTAGGCGCCTCAGGGGCCGCCAATCGCGCTGGCGTGGCGGCGACCCATTCGGTGGCCCCCGCCGTCGTCGAGGCCAACGACTACATGCGGCCTTACGTCAACGCCGAGCGAGGCGTGCTCGACGACTGGTTGGTCTTCGAAGTCATCGGCGTGTTCCTCGGTGGGGCGGTGGGCGCTTACTCGGGGGGTCGAATGAAACGTACCGTGGAAAAGGGACCCAACATCTCGGTGCGTAGCCGCATGTGGTTCGCCCTGGGCGGCGGTTTGCTGATGGGCATTGGCGCCCGCGTGGCGCGAGGCTGCGCGTCAGGCCAGGCCCTCACCGGTGGTGCATTGCTCTCCGCGGGCTCGTGGGCGTTCATGATGATGTTCTTCGCCGGCGGCTACCTGCTGGCCCCCTTCGTCAGGAGGCAATGGCGATGATGTTCCCGCTTTTTTCTCACGACTTGTTCTCCTACGGAACCAGCGCAGCCCTGGCTGGGTTGATCGGGTTCTTTTTTGGCTTCGTCCTCGAGCGGGCTGGCTTTGGCAAGGCGACGGTGCTGACCGCCCAATTCTATCTGCGCAATATGCGGGTGCTGAAGGTGATGTTCGGTGCCGTGGTGACCGCAGCGCTGGGCCTGGCGTTGCTCTCTGGGGTGGGCCTGCTCGACATGGCAGCGGTCACCATTCCCAAGGCCTACATCTGGCCTCAGATCGTCGGCGGGCTAGTGATGGGCGCTGGCTTCGTGATCTCCGGCTATTGCCCCGGCACCTCGGTGGTCGCGGCGGCTTCGGGCAACCGAGACGGTGTCGTCGCCTACGTGGGAATCGTCTTGGGCTCGATGATGTTCGGCTTCGGCTATCCCTGGCTCGAGGGGTTCTATCTGAGCGGGCCGATCAATGAGATTCGCCTTCCTGAGCTGCTGAGTGTACCTGATGCGGTGCTCGCTGCAGGCGTACTGGTCATGGCAGTGGGTGTTTTCCTCGGCGCCGAGAAGGTGGAGCAGATGTTCGCCCGCCGCGAAAAGACCGAGCCGCCTAGAGCTGCGCCCCGACTCCGCAATGCTGTCTTCATCACCCTTGGAGCCGTAGCGGCGGCAGCCCTCATTACGATTCCTTTGGGCAAAGTCGAGGCGGCCAAGACGCCTCAGCCCAAGGCCTTCAAGTCAATCGAGCCCATCGCCCTGGCCGAGCTCTTGGTGACCAAGCCAGGTAGCGTGATCATGTTGGATCTACGTGAAAAGGCCCAGTGCGAGGAGCGCACCATTCCCACAGCGACGTGCCGACCAGCAGCTGAGCTCACCGAGGCTTTCGTGACGACCGAGTTGCAGCCGACCCGCCGGGTGGTGGTATTCAACGGTGCCAAGATCGAGCAACTCCCAGGTCACCTGAACCACTTCGAAGGCCAGATCCTGGTGCTTGCCGGCGGTTTCACTGCGTTCCGAGATCAGTTGCTCACCCAGCCCGAGCCACCGGCCAACCCAACTCAGGATGCCTTGGCCGATTACCGCCTGCGCAGCTCGCTGCACGCCTATTTCACGGGCAGTCGAGCGCCTGCCAAGACGGTCAAGCTCAAGCCGCGGAAGGTGACGCGGACCCTCAAGAAGGGCGGAGGGTGTTGACCGACAACGGCAGTGACACCAAAGCAGACCCAAGGGCTCGCCCGGTTCGAGCAACGCGGCGCCGGGTTCTGACGCGGCTCTGGGGCTTGACGGGCTGGTCGCTGCTCGCCGGATCCGGGGTCTTGCTGCATCGCACGCTGACCGCTGCCCGCCCCCCTAGCCGCAGCGTCTCGCTGTCACCGACCTTGCTGAACCAGGTGCGAGCCGAGGGTGGGCTGGTAACCGGCGAGCTGTTCTTACGCTTTGCTGGCGATGAGCTGATCGCCCTGCGGCTGCGCTGCACCCATCTAGGCTGCACGCTCACCTTCGATCGCGGCGACAGGGTGCTGCGCTGTCCTTGTCACGGTAGCCACTTCGACTTGGACGGAAACCCGGCGGTTGGCCCGGCGGAAACACCTCTCGAACGCGTCGCGCTGCGCCACGACAATGGCACCTGGGTGGCACAGCTCGACGATCCTCTGACCCCCAGGTGAGCCGGTGGTCGCGCGCCCCGGTCCCGCCGAGGCTAGGCGGGCCCAGGAGCCACCCAAAGAGCCCCGGCATCGCGCCCAAGTCCGGACACGACTATCCTGCCACCCAGACACAGGAGGGCACCGGAGAGACATGACCGCAGCGGCGGCTCAGACCCATGGCCGGCGGGGATCGTCGTGGCAGCTCGGCCGACTCGCCATGGGCTTGTTGGCGGTAACGGTGCTGAGTGGGATCGCCCTGGTGCCGCTCTATTCGCCGACTCAACCACTGGCAAGCCTCGAAGCCATCGAGTCGGGGATCCGCTGGGCCTGGTTGGCCCGGGCCCTGCACTGGGTCAGCGCCTCAGGCTTGTTGGTGATCAGCCTCGCCCACGTGGTGGAGGTGTTGTTGATCCGAGCCGACCAGCGGCTGTCCCGCGCCCAATGGTGGCGAGCCTTGTGCCTGGCGCCGGTAGTGGTCCTCGCCATGCTCTCGGGCTTCGTGCTCCAGGGGACCGCAGATGCCAGCGCCGCCCTGGCGATATGGCGTGCCGTGGTGACCTCGATACCTGCCATTGGGCCCTCGCTGGCCCGGCTCACCCTGGGCCTGACGGCAAGTGATCTCTCGACGGTGGCCATCCACCATTGCGCCACCTTCACCCTGGTCATCGTCTTACTCTCGGCAGACCACGCACGGAGACTGGTGGCCGATAGCCGCGCATTGATTCTCACCGCCCTGGCCACTCTCTGCGTCGCCGCCCTGATCACCGTGCCCCTCGGGCCGCCCGATGCTCCGACAGATGGGACCCTGCTGCTCGGTCCCTGGTACCTGCTTGGGTTGCAGGGCGCGCTGCGCCTTTGGCCGGTAGCCGTGGGTTGGTTTGCACCGCTGTTGATGTTAGCGCCCCTGGCCGCTCTGCCAGGCAGCGATGCCAAACGCCGTCGCTGGATGCTGCTCTCGACGCTGGCCTTGACGCTCGGCTACCTCGGGCTCTCGGTCCACCTGCTGATGGTCGCGACAGGGTGGGCTCAATGATGGTCCGCAAGGCGGGGTGGGATCGATGATCTTCCGCAAACGAGCGTTGCTCGTGATGCTCTGCCTGGTGGCCGCAGCGCTGGTGTTTGCCTTCGTCCGAGAAAGTCGGCGCCAGGAAGCATTGGGCCAGGGGCCAAGCCAGGCCGGCGGTCAACTCGAGCGCTGTCTCATCTGTCACTCCGCCGCCCACGAGAGCCCCGGTGGAGCTCACGCTGCAGCAGCGATGGGTTGCTCTAGCTGCCATCTGGGCAACCGACTCGCCTTCGATGCTGATCGAGCCCACTTGGGCATGGAACCCGAACCAGGAGCGCTCGAGACGGTCGACCGCACCTGTGGACGACCAGACTGTCACCAGCGGGAGAGCGCCCGGGTGGCCACCTCGCTGATGGCCACCGGCACCGGCATCATCGCCGTCAATCGCTGGGTCTTCGGCGAGCTGAGCTCCCCTGACCACACCGACACCATGAGCCAATTGCTGACGGTGGCCGAGCCCACCGCCGCCCAGGACCACCTGCGCAGGCTCTGCGCGGGCTGTCACCTCAACGCCCGGGCAGACAATCGGGACGACGCCATCCGACGTCCCGGTACCGGCTGCTCGGCCTGTCACTTCGAAGCACCGCCAGAGGGCACGGATCAGCATGGCACCATTGACGCACAGGTCACCGACGAGGCCTGTCTCGGGTGCCACAGCCGCAGCGGACGGATCTCGCTATCCTACCAGGGGTTAGCCGAGCTCGAAGCCGGCCAGCCCAAAGACTGTGCAGAGCCCACCAAGCTCCACGACGGTCGACCAGCGTGTCGCCTGGAGCCGGACATTCACCACGAGCGGGGTCTGGGCTGCGTCGATTGCCATCTCCACACGGACTTGATGGGTGACGGAACGGCCCATGCCCACAAAGAAGACCAGGTCGAGATCACCTGCGAGAGCTGCCACGGCCCCCAGGACGAGCAAGCCCGCAGCTGGGCCACGGTAACCGACGAGATCACCAGAGACATCCTGCGGCTGCGCGACCAGCCGGTCGCCCCACTCGACCCGGTCATGGTGGGACGGAACGGCACGCCGGTGTGGAACCTCCGTCGAGCCGCGGAGGGTCCGACACGGCACGTGCTGCTCGACAAGAGGGACGGCAAGGCTCATCCAGTGCTGCCGACCCCAACAGACTCGAATCACCAGCTGAGCGGCCACGAGCGCCTCACCTGTAGCGCCTGCCACAGCCGCTGGGCACCTCGTTGCGACACCTGCCACACCCACTTCGAGCCAGAGGGCCACCAGTGGGATTTCGGCGAAGCTCGCCAAAGCCCGGGAGCCTGGATCGAATCAGCTGACCACTATGGTTGGGGCGAGCCCACCCTGGCTGTCCGCGCCGATGACCGCATCGTGCCGGCAGTCCCTGGCATGGTGCTCACGGTGCAAAGCAAGCCCTCAGCCAAGCCGACTCAGCGCCGCCTCTTTGCTGCCATCGATGCCCATACGACCCGCAAGGAAGCTCGATCCTGCGCCTCTTGCCACCGCTCCGCCCTCGCCCTGGGCTGGGGCACCGGGGCGCTGCGTTTCGACCCTGACGAGGTGCACTTCGAGCCCGCGATGCCCGATCCGCTAGCGCCCGAGCGTGCCCAGAACGGGTGGACGGCTCCCTTCCCCACCAAGCCTGGCGTGGGCACACGCACAGGCTTGCGCTCCCTGTCAGCTGCCGAGCAGCGGGCAGTGCTCCAGGTGGGCCGTTGCGTGGAGTGTCACGACCAGAGCAGCGACGTGATCTTCCGCGACTTCTCCCAGGCTCTGGACGCCTTCGGTTCGGGACGGAGCGAATGCCCCGCCGAACCGAATCAAGTCAGCCCCTAGGCCGCACAGAGACCAAGCATCGCCCTGAAAGCATGGCTATGATGGTGCAGTGGGCGTGAGAGAGGTGGCCGACCCTTACCGGTGGCTCGAGGACGGAGCCAGCGAGAAGGTGCAGGCTTGGAGTACTGAGCAGAACGCGAGAGTGCGGGCACTGCTCGACGCCGAGCCAGGCCGCGCTGGGCTGCGGGGCGAGCTCGAGCGACTGCTGAGCATCGGCTGGGTGGACCTGCCCGTGCCGGTAACGACCGAGCAGAACGGTCAGCGCCGCACTCGCTACTTTTTCGAGCGCCGTGGCCAGGGCGACGAGCAGCCGGCACTCTGCCTGCGAGACGACGAGAGCGAGCGAGTGCTCGTCGATCCCGCCGGGCTCGCCTCCGATGGCGCAGCGGCGCTCGACTGGTGGTTCCCGTCCGCTGATGGGCGGTATGTCGCCTATGGCGTGTCGCTAGGCGGCAATGAGCAGAGCACGCTCTACGTGCTCGACGTGGACCAAGGCGAGCTGCTGGGCGAAAGCGAGCAAATCACCCGGGCCTATTTCGCCTCGGTGGCGTGGTTGCCTGACAACAGCGGCTTCTACTACACCCGCTACCCCGCCGAGGACCAGGTGCCCGAGAGCGAGACACTCTACCACCGCAAGATCTACGAGCACCGACTGGGCCGTGATCCAAACCAGGATCCGATGGTGTTCGGCGAGGGTCGCGCCATGACCGACATGCCGTCGGTGGAGATCTCGCCGGCAGGCCGCTGGCTCGTCGCCGCCGTGCACACCGGCTGGAGCCGCCGGGAGGCCCACCTGTTGGACCGCCAGCAGGGCGCTGATGCCCAGTGGCTGCCGCTGGCGGTGCCAGACCACGAGGCCGTCTACACCGTGACGCCTCATGACGACTGGCTGCTGGTGCGGACCAACGATGGGGCGCCCAACTACCGCCTGTTCCTGGTCGATCCCGAGAAGCCCGAGCGCCAGCATTGGCAGCTGATCATTCCTGAGAGCGACGAAGCGCTCGTCGAGGTGACCCGGGTGGGCGACGTGCTCTTCGCTTGTTACGTGCGAGACGCCAAGTCGGTGATCCGTCGACTGTCACTGACCGGCACTGATCTCGGCGAGCTCGATCTGCCTGGCGCAGGCACGGTTAGCCACGTCTCAGGCGAGCAGCACGGCAGCGAGGGTCTGTTCACCTTCACCTCCTTCGTCACCCCTTCCCAAGTCCATCGCGTGGCCACTGACACTGGGGAAACGACTCTATGGGCCGAGGTGACCTCGCCCATCAATCCCGAGGCGTATGAAACCAAGCAGCGGTGGGCCACCTCTGCCGACGGCACCCGAATCCCGTACTTCATGGTGCGGAACAAGCAGGCACCGGCCGGCCCGGCACCAACGCTGCTCACCGGTTATGGGGGATTCAACAAAGCGATGATGCCGAGCTTTGCCGGCGAGAGCTTCGCATTGCTCGAGCGCGGTGGCGTGCTGGTCACCGCCAACATCCGAGGTGGTGGTGAGTACGGCGAGCGGTGGCACCGCGCCGGCATGCTGGAGAGCAAGCAAAACGTCTTCGACGATTTCATCGCGGTGGCCGAGCAGCTCATTGCTGACGGGACGACCGACCGACAGCAGCTGGCCATCACTGGAGGCTCGAACGGTGGCCTGCTGGTCGGCGCAGCCATCACCCAGCGACCCGAGCTATTTCGGGCGGCAGTCAGCGCCGTTCCACTGCTCGACATGCTGCGCTACGACCGCTTCTTGCTCGCCAAGTTGTGGGTGCCCGAATACGGCTCGCCCGACAACCCCGAGCACTTCGAGTGGTTGCTCGCCTATTCGCCCTACCACCAGGTCGAACCGAAAACAGCCTATCCGGCAACCTTGCTGCTCACCGCCGACGGCGACAGCCGGGTCGATCCCATGCACGCTCGCAAGATGGCAGCACGGCTGCAGGCGGCAACGAGCTCCGATCGGCCCATCCTGGTGCGCATCGAGACCCGGGCCGGCCATGGCGCAGGCAAGCCAGTAACCAAGCGGGTCGACGAGCGGCTGGACATGATGAGCTTTCTCTTCCGTGAGCTGTCAGTGCCCTGTTGACCTGGACTTGAACCTGCCCCCCCGACACAGAGTCGCATTGCGCCGCCGGTTCCATCAGGCTCCGGTTCACTTGGCGCGACGCGGTGAATAATCCGGGCTAAGCAAGCAGCAGTGCCCACGCCCTTCACCCACGCCATCGTCGGACTCGCCGCCGCTGAAGCGCTCGGCGGCCAACGGGCTACCCAAATGCGCCTGCGGATCCTGTCGGTAGCTTGCGCCACGATGGCCGATCTCGATGCTCTCGGCTTCGCCATCGGCATCCGCTACGGCGATTTGCTGGGCCACCGGGGCCTCACCCATTCGCTCGTTTTCGCGGCGGTGCTGGGCCCCCTCTGCGCAGCCATCGGCTTTGGCAGCAGCCGACCTCGTCCGCGCCGTCTGGTAACCTTGGCAGCCTATTTCTCCGCCTTGGCCGCCTCTCACGGCCTGCTCGACGCCATGACCAATGGCGGCCTCGGGATCGCATTCTTCTCCCCATTCGACCTGTCGCGCTACTTCCTTCCCTGGCGACCCATCGTGGTGGCGCCCCTGTCGGTGGCGGGGCTTTTCACCGAGCGCGGCGGGCGCATGTTGGTAAGCGAGATCGCCATCGTCTGGCTGCCGGCGCTGCTCGGTCTAGCGCTAGCAGTCGGCCTGAGGCGCGCCCGCCTGGCGAAGGAGCAGCTGGCCAGTGCCGTCGCAGCTGTCGCTGGAAGAGATGGGGATGAGGCGCCGTCGCGGCGCGTTGATGACTGAATGAGAGGACGACGGCCAAGACAACGAGGACGCTGACGTGGTCATGGGTGGTCCGAATCGCAGTCTGAGCCTCACCCTGGAGTGCGCCAACGTCCTGATCGATAGGCAGCCCGCAACTGGCGACGCATGACCTTGTTGGAGGCCGTGCGGGGCAACGAATCGACCAGCTGTAGGTCGTGGATGCGGAACTGAGGATTGAGGTCGGTCTTGAGTCTCTTCTGTAGCTCACGCTGTAGCGCAGCCGGCTCGGGCTCGACCCCTGCCTCGGGGACCACGAAGATAACGAGCCGACTGATCCCACCTCCCGGCAGAGCCACCGCGATGGCTGCGGTTTCACGCACCCCTGCCACCAAACCCAGCACTCGCTCGATCTCCGCCGAGCTGGTCTTGATGCCCCCCAGATTCATGGTGTCGTCTACCCGCCCATGGGCGCGATAGTAGCCGCCTGGCAGACGCTCGATCTGGTCACCGTGCCGGCGCAAGAGCTCACCCTGCGGACCGGTTGGCGTGTCTTCGAAATAGACCTCGTGGTGATCACGGTTCAGCAGCTCGGCGGAAAGCCCGATGGATGGCCCGATGACGAAGACCTCGCCATCCGATGCAGGCTGTCCCTGGTCATCGACGATGGCGATGTCCAACCCGAAGGCTGGGGTGGTGAAGGTGGCCGGTGAGGCGGACTGCACCACCGTGCCGCAGAGATAGCCACCGCCAATCTCGGTGCCCCCGCAATATTCGATGATGGGCCGATAGCCGGCCAGGGACATCAGATAGAGCATCTCGTCGGGACTGGAACACTCGCCGGTTGAGCTGAATGCTCTGATGGCGGTCCAATCGAGCCCGGCCATGCAGCCCGTTTCTTTCCAGGCCCGGACCAGACTGGGCACCACGCCCAACATGGTGACCGCCGCCTGCTCCACAAAGCGGCCGAAGGGGCGCCCAGTCGGCGCGCCGTCGAACAGAGCAATGGTCGCACCGTTGATCAAGGCGGCATAGATGAGCCAGGGACCCATCATCCAGCCGATGTTGGTGGGCCAGGCAATCACGTCGCCAGGGTGGATGTCGTGGTGCAGGTGGCCGTCAGCCGCGCACTTGATGGGAGTCAGCTGGGTCCAGGGAATGGCCTTGGGATCGCCGGTCGTGCCTGACGAGAATAGGATGTTCGTCAGGTCCTCTGGGTCGCATTGCAGCGACGTGAACCGATCACTTGCACCCAGAAAGTCGACCCAGGCCAGATCCCTAGAGCGCAGCGTCTCGGACAGCTCTCCTGCCGCGGGGAGCACAATCGCTTGCGGGGCCTGGGCCTCCTTCACCCTGGCGTAGAGCGGGTGGGTCTTCCCTGCTCGCACCATCACATCCTGGGTGAAGATGGCCTTGGCATCGGCGATCTGCAGGCGCTTGGCGATCTCCTCGGGGGCAAAGCTGTCGGCGATGGACACGACGACGCAACCGGCGCGAATCAGCCCCAAGTAGATGGCCACCGAGGGGGCGGTCATGGGCATGCAAATGGCCACCCCATCCCCTGGCTGCAGACCGAGGGAGGCCAACCCCTGGGCGACCCGATTGGTCAGACTTTCGAGCTCCGCCGTGGTCAGCTGTCCGCGATCCCCTGTTTCGGACTGATAGACGATTGCCGGAGCCGTGGGTGCCGACTGAAAGCAGCTGTCCACGATGTTGAGCCGGGCGCTTACGAGCCAGCGGGGATGCTCAGGCCCGGCAGCGAGATCCAGCACGGCATGAGGAGGCCGGTCGAACTGGATTGCGAGCCGCCCAATCATCCGCTCCCAGAACGCCTCCCGATGAGTCACCGACCAGCGATGCAGATCCTGCACCTCCCCGATGGCCAGCTCCTCCATCAGCGCTGCGATGTGGGTCGCCCCAGTGGCAGACGGTTTGGGCCACCAGGCCGGCGGCGGCCCCTGGCGCTGATCCCAGCCAGCCATGACAGTATCGAACAGCAGCTGGTGCAGGGCGAAGGGGTGGCTCGGCTCAATCAGCTCATCGACCATCAGCTGCCAGGCCTCCGCCGGCCCCTTGGCCTCTGCCAGCTCCGCGATTCGATGGGCCAAGCTCACCGCCTCCGATTCATCAAGCCCCTCAGCGATCAACTGCTCGGCTGTGAGGAGCGGCACCATGGCTCAGGCTCCCCTACCCCTTGCGCACGTAGATCGTCTTGAAACGCTCTGGCCGCTGGACGATGCACTCACTGCATTCCTGCTCAGGGCCAGAACAGAAAGGCTCGAGCCGCACCTCGAAGCCCAGCTCCTGGTAGAGCTCCACCATCTCCGACAGACGCGGCTCGTCGTAGGTTGTCCGCTTGGACCACCCCTGCTTCGTCAGCTCGTCTTCGGTTAGTTCCATGGCCTAGAACCGCCCGTCGAGGTCCTCTGCCCCGTCCTTGGTTCCCCAGTTCGCCAGCATGGCATCCCCGCCTCGGCCTAGGCCTTCAGCTGCTGCTCGTAGAGATCCTTGGCAAACAAGGCGCCACCCAAAGCACCGGCAATCTGGGTATCCATCTCCGTCTGCAACGGCTCGACGCAAATCTCAGTGGCGATGCGGTTGACCACTCCGGCGTTCTTGGCAATGCCGCCGGTGATGGCGAACTCCTTTTCGACACCGATGCGCTGGAGCAGAGTTACCACTCGGTGGGCCATAGCCAAGCAGTAAGCGGCCAGCACTTTCTCTTTTGGCCAGCCGCTGCGCAACAGCCCGGCGGCCTCGCTCTTGGCAAAAACCACGCAGGTGGAGGACACCGGCGGCGGATCCTCTTCGACCTGCAGGCTGAGCTTGCCCACGTCGTTGATGTGCACGCCCAGCATATCCGCGAAGACCTCCATCCCTCGTCCAGTCCCAGCAGCACACCGGTCGTTCATCAGGAAGGCCAGGACCTTCCCCTGTTCGTCACAATGTATGACCTTGCAGTCCTGGCCGCCCATATCGAGCAACGTGCGCACCGAGGAGCCAAAGATGAAGTTGGCACCCCGAGCGTGACAGGCGATCTCGGTAATCGTCTTGTCCGCAAAGGCCACGTTCACCCGCCCATAACCCGTGCCCACCGTGGCATGCAATTGGTCCCGGCTCAGCCCGGTACCCTCCAAGGCCCACTTCAGGGCATGGTTCGCGCTCTCCGGTGAGTCACTGCCGGTGCGCATGCTGGCGAAGCAGTAAAGCGCCCCATCCACCATGACGACCGCCTGGGTGGACACGCTGCCCACGTCGATGCCAGCAGAAATGACCTGGCCGTCCTTCCAGTCGAGGTCTGGATTCGTCCAGCGCGACTCGGTCCATCGCCAGTACTCAGCTTTCTGATCAGCTTTCTGCTGGGCCTCGTGCTGGGCTCGCTCTTGATCCTGAACCATCCTCTGCGTCCTCCGTAGAGCTTCCCCAACCTACTCGTCCGAGGCCACTAGCGCGGCGCCGAGGGCGCCCACGTATTCGACCTCGTCGACCAAGACAATCTCCGTGTCGAGGTCCTCCTCCAGCGACTTCAAGAACCCAACGTTCCTGGCCACGCCCCCGATCAAAGCAACCTTCCCCTCAATGCCCACTCGTCGAGCCATCGAGGTGATGCGCTCAGCGATGGAATCGTGAATCGCCCGCGCCACATCGGGCTTGGCCGTCTTGCTGTGCACCA
>JAUVCD010000342.1 GCA_030590865.1 Myxococcales bacterium
GTCCACTTCGATGGCCCGGCCATGTCCCGCTGCTGGGTCGGCGAGGGTGTCTCGGACGATGCTGTTGTCGAGGATGAGGTCGGCGCCCATGGCCAGGACAGCGACGCCGACGGTGCGCTCGATGAGCGAGTGGTCGACGTGCACGGACCCGCGCAGCCCGGCCAGCGGGTGGAACGAGCTGAGGATACCGGAGCCCTCGGGGCTGCCCGCCAGGGGATCGCGAATGACCGAGCCGTTCAGAGCAATCTCTGCGCCGGTGGCTGCGACGCCCGCGTCGCCGCTCAGCTCGACGAGGGAGCTTACGACGACCATGGTGGCCGAGCCGTTTCCGTAGGAGCTGGCTCCGGCGTAGAGGCCGTAGCTGATTCCGCTGGTTGCCGTGGGGTCGACGACCCCGGTTTGTCGAACGACGGTGGCTTCGACGGAGATCGTGGCTCCACCGACGGTGATTCCGTTCTGTGCAGTGCGCTCGACGAGGGAGCGTCGCACCGTGACGTCGGCCTCCAGGTGGAGGTCTGCGTCCTCGGTGACGAGGATACCGGTGGTTCCGTCGAGCTGCCCGGCCGGCACGATGTCCCGTACGACGGTGTCCGTGATCTCACCGTGGGCACCGACGAAGTAGATCCCCGCGTAGGTGCTCCGTTCGACCAGGGTCTGCACAATGGTGGACACACTGTCTTGCGCCACGATGCCTACTCCCCAGCCGTCGTTGCCAACTTGGATGTCCCGCGTGACCGTTCGTTCGACAACGGCTCGGTCGCTCAAGAGAAGGCCTTGGCCGACGCTGCGCTCGACCAGCACATCATGGATAAGAGCGGTGGCGGGGCCCAGAGAATCGGAAACCACTAGCCCTGTGCGCCCGGTGTCGTGCACCCAAAGGTAAGCCATGGTGACGTCCTCGGCGCCTGACACTCCGGCGCCAATGGCGGTACCGGTCACCGAAAGCCCACGCACCTCGGAGCCGTCGGCGCCGGTGCCCACGATGAGCGCCTGGGTTGCCATCCCGTTCCCCACGACTTCGACCAGCGCCGGGCAGCGACCCCACAGACGAGCCGGTCTCTCCGCTAACACGACGTTCTCGCCATAGCTCCCCGCGGCGACCGCCACGATCGCTCCAGGGGCCGCAGCTGCTAGCCCATCCTCAATGCGCACAAAGGGGCTTGTCGGGCTGCCGTCGCTCACCCCGGCGAAGCTCCCGTCCACGTAGACGGTGTTCGGCTCCACCGGGATGTCGCCCCAAGGCGCCTCGCCACAGGGCGCAATCTCACGGCACGTCTCATCGCCTGGCACCGCAATGAGACCGGGCCCGCACGGCTCGGCGGGCAGGATGGCCAGGCAACCGCGATCGCCGTCGTGCACGAAGCCCTCACCGCAGCCGTCTACGGGCACTCCGGGCTCGATGCAGCTGCCGTCAGGCAACAGGAGCGTGCGGCCATCGCAACTTGCTGGCGGGTCAACAGGTGGCGAGGTTTCGGTGGTCTCGTCCGAAGCGCAACCGCAGAAGAGCCCGGCGGCCAGGATGGGCACTCCGCTCCACGCTCCTCGAGCTGTCATCCGCTCATTGTAGGTGCGGCAGCTGCCGTCTCCGAGGCCAATTCTGCCAGCGGAGCAACGAAGGCTGGACCCGTACCGCAGAAAGGGCGTTGGTATTAGCTCAGACTGCCACCATTTGGGGTGTCGCGAGCTGGCTGAGGGCCCAGCGGGCGGTGTCGCGGACCTGGGCGTCGGCGTGGGCGAGGCAGGGCCGCAGTGCTTGGGCGGCGCGGCTCGCCTGTTGGTCGCTGTAGGCGAGGGCTTCGGTCGCAGCGGTTGCTACGTGGGGATCGGGATCGCGGCTCGCGGCAACGAAGGTGGCTACAGCCATATCGTCGTTGGGTGTCAATCTGCGAAGGGCCCAGATGGCCCGGCAGCGCAGCGCACGGGTGAGGTAGCCGTCGTCTGGGTCGCAGCACAAGACTGTTTCGACCAGGGGAACCACCGCCTGGCTGTCGCCGTGCTCGGCCAGCAAACTGAGGGCCAGCATGCTGGCGACGAAGTCGCTGCCGTAGAGCAGTCGCACAAGCTGGGGCATCGCTTCCTGGGCATCGATCTGCGCGGCGTCGAGCTCACGGCGGAGGGTGCAGGCCTGGGCCTGTTTGGTGGTGAAGGCACCGTGATAGGTCTTGAGCCCGTGCGGCATGATGAGTCCCCCAAGAGGACGCCGGCCGATGTGGCAGCGTCGGTGGCTGCCCAACACAACGTCTGGAGCGAGACGTTCATTCCGGTGCCCCGGGGAGCGGCTCGGGGCGCCAGTGCTTGCAGCAGCCGAAGGGTCTGCACAGCGCGGTCATCGGAGCGCCTGGAAAGCAGGAAAAAGTGCCCTCACTGCACCAATACAGCGAAACGGTCATCCCTGTTCAGACGTATTACCTGAGCCGACGGGCTCGCCCGAGACGCCGTCGATGTTCTGTGGTGCGCCGTTGTCGGCGCCCCGTGAGCCACAGACCCCACTCACCGACCATTTTTACGTGGGAGGAAACCATGGACAGGCTCGTACTGGCGAAGGTCCTTGCCATCACTGCGCTCGCTGGGGTGGGGGTGGTTGCACCGGCGGCCGTTTGGGTCGTCCACCACCCGACCGAGCTCGATGCCAAGCGCTCGACACAGGTCGTGTCCTTCGGTGATGATTGGACCATCGCGCCCCGACCTGCGATCCCGAAAGTTACGCTCATGCAGCTCGAGCCGATCGTCATCGCCGTTCGAGCCAAGCAGGAGCGCGCGCACCTCGGCGCCGTCGACGTCTTCCGCCCAGAGGGGGAGCGCACCTGTCACGTGCAGGCGAGCGAGACCTTTGCCGGTGGTCGGATTCGGGTCTGTGACGGGGATCGCACTGAGGTCAAGCGGGGTAGCGGTGTCTTTGGCGCCATCGACAAGCGGACCAGGCTTGCTCCTCGGGATCTGCGCAGTCCCAGCGGCATTCTCGAAGAGCAGTAGCGCTCTGTTCAAACGAGGGAAGACTGGGACACCGCTCTGCGTCCTAACAACGGTTGGATCAGCCGCTCTCGGTTCGGTCTAGGCTGAAGCGACGCTGGAAGAGCACGGCTGCGATGATGATGGCTCCGGTGAGCATCAGCCGCGTCTCGGTGCTGAAGGCGTTCAGGCTGAGCACCTTCTGCAGGTAGCCGAGGGTTAGCGCTCCCACCAGGGTGAGGCCGATGCCGCCGCGGCCGCCCATCAGGCTGGTGCCGCCGAGCACCACCATGGCGATGGCGTCGAGCTCGTAGCCCATGCCGGTCTCGGGATCGCCGTGGGTCTCCTGGGCGGCCTGACAAATTCCCGCGATGGCAGCGGTCAGCCCGCAGAAGGCGTAGGCCAGCACCAGGGTCCAGCGCACCGGCACGCCGCTCAGCCGTGCTGCTTCGGCATTGCCTCCTACGGCATAGAGATAGCGTCCGATACGCAGCTTGGAGAGCAATAGCCAGGTGAGGGCAGCGCAGCCGAGGAACACCAGGGTGACGATGGACAAGTTGTCGCCCAGCACCTTGGTATCGATGGCCGAGAAGATGGCCGGGAGGTCCAAAGTGCGGCTCGTGCCGTCAGGGTCGAGCACGTAGGTCGTGACCTTCTTTCCTCCTGACAGCTGCTTGGCGAGCCCCCGGGCGAAGACCATCATGGCCAGCGTCACGATGAAGGGCTGAATGCGGTAGCGGGCGGTCAAGGCGCCGGAGCAGGCACCTGCGACGGTGCCGAGCGTCAAGGTGATGGCGATCGCCAGCGTTGCACCGATTCCCAGGGGCATGGTGAGCAGGGCGAAGCTCACCGCGCAGAGGGCGAGCAGGCTGCCCACCGACAGATCGATGCCCGCGGTGATGATCACCACCGTCATGCCGCAGGCCAAGATGCCGTGTACCGAGATCTCGCGCAGCATCGCTCGGTGGGTGTCCCAGGCGAAGAAGGCGCCCTCTTGGTGAAACAGGCAGCCGAGCAGCACCACCACGGCGAGGGGCACGAGGGACCGCACTAGCGGGGAGGCCAGCGCTTGCGAGGCCTTGTTTGCCGCCCGGTTCTCGTGGCTCGTGCTCATGCCGCCTCCCCGTCGTCGTCGCCCATTGCGGAAGCGATGAGGCGTCGTCGTGAGAACTGCTCGCGGTGGTGCTCCGCCACCACCTTGCCTCGGGCGAGCACCACGATGCGGTGGCACAGGAGCATCAGCTCGTCGAGCTCCGAGGCCAGTAACAGCACCGCGACACCTCGCTTCGCCAGGCGGCTGACCAGCTCGTAGACGTCCTGCTTGGCGCCGACGTCGATGCCGCGAGTCGGCTCATCGAGCAGCAAGAGCCTGGGCTCGGTGAGCAAGCAGCGGGCGAGGGCTACCTTCTGCTGGTTGCCACCAGACAGCTGTGATGTCGGCGCATCGAGGGATGGGCAGCTGAGCCGCAGCTTGGCGGTGGTCTGCTGCACGGCCCGCCGGAGCTGTTGTTGGCGCAACCAGCCTAACGAGCTGAATGTCGGCAGGCTCGACAAGGCGACGTTGTCGTGCGCACTCAGCTCGCGCACCAAGCTCAGCTCGCGATCGCCGGACAGCAGCACCATGCCCGAGTCGATGCATGTCTTGGGACTGGGGCTGTCGAGCCGGTGACCTGCCAGGGTGATGTGGCCCGCTGCCCGAGGCAGGGCCCCGAATAGGGCATAGAGCACGGCCGCAGCGCCTGAGCCCTGCAAGCCAGCGAGCCCCACCACTTCGCCGGGCCACAGCGACAGCGAGAGATCGGAGACCAGCGGGCCGCCCTGGCCGTGGGGAGCCTCGACCGAAAGACCGGCAACGTCCAATAGTGGCGCATCAGCGGCCGGTGGCGGTTCGAGCTTGGCCACGCCGGTCAGGTCACGGCCTACCATCGCGCGGACCAGCGCGTCCCGGCTCAGCTCGCTGGCTCGGGCTGTGGTGACGAGCCGTCCGTCTCGAAGCACGCTGATGCGGTCGGCGAGGCGCTCGATCTCCTCCATGCGGTGGGAAATGTAGAGCACTCCGTGCCCCTGCTCTCTCAGCGTCTCGATGCGCTCGAACAAGTGCTCGGCCTCGGCCTCGCTCAGCGCGCTGGTCGGCTCGTCCATCACCAGCACCTGTGCGTCTTGGGCCAATGCGCGGGCCACTTCGATTAGCTGACGAGTGGCCAATGGGAACGTCTCGACCAGGCGCGTCGGGTCGATGTCGAGTCCCACTGCAGCCAACACTCGGCGGGCTCGCTCCAGCTCGGCAGCCGGTCTGACCAGCGCCCAGGCGCTCCCTCTCTGGCCCATCAGCAAGTTGTCAGCGACGCTCATGGGGCCGACGAGCGACAGCTCTTGATGAATGGTGGCCACGCCCGCTCGGAAGGCGTCTTGCGGCCCGGCGAAGCGCAGCTGACGGCCTGCCACCCGCAGCTCCCCCTGGTAGGCCTGATGGCTGCCCGAGAGGATCCGAATCAGGGTGCTCTTGCCCGCGCCGTTTTCGCCAGCGAGCACGTGGATCTCGCCGGCCATGAGGTCGAGGCTCACCTCGTCGAGCGCTCGGGTGCGCCCGAAGGACTTGGACACCATCGTCAGCGACACGATGGGCGAGGGGCCTGAGCTCACCATCTGGTCACCGAGGCTACGCGAAGCGGGCTGATTTCCGAAGGGATCTGGGGCGCGCCGCTGACCTGAAGCTTGACCTCACCACGGTGCAGTCGTCAGCTAAGGTCGGAGGCAGCTTGGGCACACGAAACGACGGAAACGGTTCACAGAGCGCGCTCTTGGCCATGGCAATGGTCCTTCTCTGGGGCTGCGCTGGGGACGTGCAGGCGAAGGTCGACGTACTGCCCCCGACCCCGGTGCCCCAGCCCGCGTTGGCGGATGATGGTGGTCAGGGGCAAGCGGCTGACGATCGCTGTCCCGACGAAGAGGAAGACGGCTTGCCACCTGACCGGTCGGACGGCTGCAAGACCACCGATCCAGACGGTGATGGCGTGGTCGGCAGCGCCGATCAGTGTCCCCACAAGGCGGAGACCAAGAACGACTATCGCGACGACGATGGCTGCCCCGACGAGCTGCCGGAGATCTACCTGGCAGGCAACGAGATCATGATGCGTGGCAAGCCGCTGGAGTTTGCGGGCACGATTCTCAGCGCCGCAGCGGTGGGTCAGGTCGCCAAGATCGTCGCTGTGCTGACCGAGCTTGCGGACGTCGAGTTGCTCGAAGTGGGCGTGCACACTGTCGGGAGCGGCAGCGGGCCGGCGAGCATGATGTACGCCAAGGCTCGGGCAGGAGCTCTGGTTAAAGCTCTGGTCAAGGCTGGGATCGCGGCTGACCGCTTGCGGGCCAAGGGCTACGGCGGCAGTTGCAAGCTCGACACGGGTCGGGTGGATCTGACCGTGGTGCGTCGGGCTGGCAAGGACACCGGTGCGGACTTAGGTTGCGACAAGCCTGCCAAGTGAGATCGGGAGTGCCAGGCAACCCAACGGTAGTTTTGTAGTCTTTCCCCCTTCTGGACCATGGACCATGGCGACCTGTCCCGAGTGCCAAGCCCACTACCCTGACACGGCCGAGTTCTGCCTCACCGACGGCACCCGGCTTCTGCCTGACGACGCCTGTCAGAACTTCGACGCCGAGCTGAAGGCCGATGACCTGGTCGGTGAGTACAAGGTCGAGAAGAAGATCGGCGAGGGCGCCTTTGGCAAGGTCTATGCCGCCGTTCACCCGGTGATTGGTAAGCGGGCTGCCATCAAGGTGCTCAACCGCGAGTTTTCGTCCAATCCCTCGGTGGTGTCGCGCTTCGTCTCCGAAGCCCGTTCGGTGAATCAGATCCGGCACCGCAACATCATCGACATCTTCTCTTTCGGCACCCTGCCCGGCGGGCTCCAGTATTTCACCATGGAGCTGCTCGACGGCGTGACCTTCGACGCCTACCTCGACCAACGTGGTGCCCTGCCTGTCGCCGAGGCCGTGGGCATCATGCGCGACATCGGGCGGGCCCTGGACGCAGCCCACAAGACCGGCGTGGCTCACCGGGATCTCAAGCCCGAGAACGTGTTCCTGTCCTTCGACGATGAAGGCAGCTGTTTTCCGAAGCTGCTCGACTTCGGCATCGCCAAGCTGATGGGTGATGAAACGGTGCAGCACAAGACCCGCACCGGGGCGGCGATGGGCACGCCGCTCTACATGTCTCCCGAGCAGTGCCGTGGCAAGGGCGTCGACCACCGCACCGACATCTACTCCTTCGGCGTGATGATGCACGAGGTGCTGACCGGTCAGCGGCCCTTCGATGGCGAGAGCATGATGGACCTGATGGTGAAGCAGGCCACCGAGCCGCCGCCGCTGATGTCGGCGGTCAATCCGGCCTTGCCTGCGGCGCTCGATCAGCCGGTGCTGCAAATGCTCGCCAAGGATCCAGCCGACCGACCCCAGTCCCTCTCCGATGCGATGGCCCGGCTCTGTGAGGCTGCCGCTACCGTGGGCATCGACACTGGGACCAAGGTGATCACGGCGCTTGGAGGCACCGGAGGCGGAGTCACCGGACTCGGCGCCGTTACTGGTGGAACGACCGGTCCAGGTGCTCAGGCGGTGAGCAGCGCCGATACCGTGGCGATGGACCCAGCGAACGCAATGGCGGCTGCCCGGGCCTCCGGGGCTGGATCTCCGCCGCAAAACACCACCATGGAAGGGGTGGAAGCAGGGGCGCTCGAGGCTTCGAAGCCCACCGGCGGTGGGGCCGCCAAGGCGGGGATTGCCGTGGTGACGGCTCTGGTGGTCGGCGGTGCTGTCGCCTTGTTCATGACTCAGTCGTCCGACGAATCGGCGGCGCCGGAACCAGCCTCGACGGCGAGCGCCACGCCGGCCGAGCCAGCTGCCGAGCCCACGACATCGGCGGCTCCCACGGCGTCGGCAAGCGCGGATCCAGCGGTCAAGACGACCATCTTGCTGACCTTCGAGTCACCCCTTGCAGGCATGGTCGTGAGTTGGAACGGCAAGGAAATCGGCACGTCCGACAAGCCCATCGAGCTGCCCAAGGGTGACGACAAGATAGCGTTGGTCATCAGCAAGCCAGGTTACCTGTCCAAGAAGGTGCACGTGACGCCGCGAGAAGACGTCCAGGTGGAGGAGACGCTCTACAAGAAGGGCGTCAGGCCGGGCGTGCCGGGCAAACCCAAGCCGCCAGGCGGCACCGTCAAGCCGACCTTGCCATCCGATATCCCAGACATGGACGACTGATTGGAGCAAATGCCATGAGAACCAGCACGTTCACTGTGGCTGCAGCGGTGCTCTGTTGTCTCGCCGCAACCGGCTGCCAAGAGATTGACCTGATTGAGGCCGGCATATGCGGCAACAAGGTGACCGAGAGTGAGGCCGGCGAGGACTGTGATGGGCAGGTCGGTTGCCGCCCGCCCGGGGTCGCTGACTCGTGCCGCTATCATTGCGAAGGGGAGACCTATTGTCCGGCAGGCTATGGCTGTGGCGTGGACCACGTGTGCCGTCGTGCCAGCGGCGAGTACTCGATCATCGAGCTCGACGTCTCCTTTCCCTCCCTGGGCCTCGAGTTGGCCGATCTGGACAACGATGGGCGAGGCGATCTGGTGCGCACCTCGGCGGATACCACCTACATCCACTTTTTCGACGAAGGGGTGACCACCGCCAAGGTCCTCGAGGTGCCTCGCATTCCTAGCCCACCGATGCTCGGAGATCTGACCGGTGATGGGCTCGACGACTTCGCTTTTAGGGAGCCTATTGGCGAAGAGCTTGGTGCGGGACTAGCGGTACTTCGCGCTGAGTCCGATCGGAGCCTCGCGAGCACCACCTACTCGTCGATTCCTTTCCCCGGCTCCCAGGTCCGCATGGTCAGTGGCAACTTCCTGCCGCCGGCTCAGGACGATGAGCTTCTTGCCCTCGCCGACCAAACCATTGTGGGCCTCGACGGGGACGGTCTCCCGACTCCGTTGATCCCCAATTTCGCGGTAGGCGCTGATGTCGTTGTCGGCATGGTGGCCGCCAACTTCATCGAAAACCCGGTGACCTCGCCTTGCGAGGAGGTGGCGATCGCGGCTGAGAACACCAAGCTCATCGCGCTGATCACCCCCTGTCGGGTGCAGGGCAATTCCGTCACTTGGGCCTCAGGGCTCGACGCCATCGAGTCACCCATTGCGATCCCTGCTGGCTCCCATGTCTACAGCTACCCGAAGAGCAACGAGGGCTGGTTGTGGCCCCCCCAATCGACCGAGGCCCTTTTTGCCATCGACCTCAACGATGATCAGCACCTCGATCTGGTCATCGTGACCGCCACCGATGACGAGCCCGATGAGCCCACCATCCACCTTGCCTTTGGTCTCGGTGATGGCGCCTTCAACTCCACCCCTCCGGGGAACCCCCCGGGACCTGCGGATCAACAAGCCACGCCCTGGGAGCCTGACTATTCAGGTTGTGACTCGGACATCGGGCTTCTGTTGGCGGTAGGTGATTTCAACAAGGACGCCATCGTCGATTTGGTGGCCGAGACGGCGGTGCTCATCAGCTCGCCGAACAGTACTTACGACTACCACGGCGTAGCTTGCGATGAGGAGTGGACCCGCGCGGTGGTCGGCTACTTCAACAACAACAGCAAGCTCGACCTGGCGGCAGCTCGGGGAGCTGATTCGGGGATCGACTTTTTCGACGGCGCAGGAGATGGCACCTTCAGCCGCTCGAGCATCCCTTCCAAGCTGCCGGCGGCCTATCTCAGCGCAGGGGATTTTGATGGCGATCAGGTGGATGATCTGGCCTTCGTCGAGCTGGGAAGCGATCCCAATGTCAGCGACGAGATCGACGAAGACCTGATCCCGCCGGACACCACCTATGTTGCTTTCGGGGCCGTCGCGGGCAAGCCGGAGCCACCGGCCCCAGTGGGCAATCTCCGGCGGGTGCGAAGCGTCGTTACTGGGCGGCTGGAGGGAGCAGATGGCACTGATGATCTCGTGATTGTCGCCAAGCC
>JAUVCD010000826.1 GCA_030590865.1 Myxococcales bacterium
TTCGACTACGCCGGTGGCCTTCTGCGCGAGTACACCATGCCGATTTCAGGCTTCGCGGATCCCGGCTCGGGGACTGAACCCGGATGGGGCGTGGTGGGCGCCACCATCGTCGATAGCGATTCTGCCGGGGCCGCATCCGGAGGGGGCGGGCAAACGGTGATCTCTCGTATCACGATCTACGGCGTGACCCTCGGCGGTGAAGAAGTCGAGAGCGCTCCTTGGGACTTCCCCGTCTACGTGTGCAGCGGCTGCCTGGCCTGCATCGAGCCTGACAGCTGCGATGATGACCGGATCCAAGTCTGCAACCTCGGGCAGGACATTTCTCCCGACTGCCGGGACACGAACCCCAACCACGCCTGCAATTGATCGGGCCGGCGCCGTGACGCTCACGTCACGGCCCATCGAGCATCCTAGTCGTCCTCGCCGAGCGGCGCGGCCTCAGCAGTGGGCCCGCGCAGCACGTTGATGAGCGCGACCAAGGGAAGCCCGAGCGCCGCCAGATCGAGCTGAGCAGCGATCAGCAGCGCCGACTCGTCGGCTTGGCCAAAGGTCTGGCGATAGCCGACGGACAGGCCCACCGTCATGACGTAGTTGGCGTGGAAGTTGTAGCTACGACTGCCCCAGAAGAGGGCGCCTGAAAACCCGGGCTCTACGCCGTAGTCGTCATCCCCCACTCGTCCGAAGGCGCCGACCGAGGCGACCAGCGGAAGGGACGCGTGGACCGGTAAGAGCAAGGAGGCACCACCACCAAACTGAAGCTCGTCGAAGGCCATGGTCCCGATCTCGGCGTAGGGGCCGATGCCAAAATCGAATGCATCATCCCGGCCGAAGAGAGTGTCCCCCCGCAGCCCTAAGTGAAACTCCCCGTGGTTCCAGGCTTCACCAGCTGGGCCAACGGCAGCTCCGCCCAGCGTAAGCCCGGCGTTCGCTTGCGGCTCAGCAGCAGCGTCGGACACGCTCGCCAGCACCGCAAGGAGAGTCGCAGAGAAGCACACGCGAGCGACCGCCTTCATCGTCCAGCATGCTACACCGAGCGCATCGCTCCGTCTTCGCCGGGCGTGCGGATCGTGGTAGCTTGCCCTTCATGGCGAAGAAGGCGGTTGAGCTGAACGTGGCAGGCCAGCGTTGCCGCGTGGTGACCACCGCCAACGACCAAGAGCTGAAAGAGCTGGTTGCATTAGTCGAAGACAAACTCGCCGCTGTCACCGGTCCGGGCCGTCCGATAGGCACTCAAGCACTGTTGCTTGCCGCAGTGGCGCTGGCCCACGACGTGAAGGAGCAGCGTGACCGCGCCGATACGATCGTCGGCAGGGCGAAGCAGTCACTCACGAGCCTCCTGGGGCGGGTCGACACAGCACTTGAGCAAAACGAAAGCCAGGACAGAGAGCGCAGCCGCAAGCGCCGCCGCTCGCCTAGCGCGAAACAGGCCGAGAGCGAGACGGACGGCTGACGTCCTGGTCACTGAGCTCGATGGACGGCCTTGGCCACCTCGACGCCGAGCTCGCGAAGCTCAGGAGCGCTGATCTATTGCGGCAGAGGCGCACCCCACTGCCGCTGACAACCTTGGTACTGTGCTCGAACGACTACCTCGGCTTCGCCAGTGAACCCCCTTCGATGGATGACGCTAGTGCTCCATCGGGAGCCGGAGCCTCGCGCCTGGTCTGCGGCGAGCACCCACAGCACCGACAGCTAGAACAGGCCGTCGCTGAGTGGCTTCAGACCGAAGCCGCGCTGGTGTTTTCATCAGGCTATGCAGCAAACGTCGGCACCTTGAGCGCACTCTGCCAGCCAGGTGACGTGATCGTGAGTGATGAGCTCAACCACGCCTCCATCATCGACGGGTGCCGACTGAGCGGCGCCACCCTGCGGGTCGTGCCCCATCTCGATGCTGCTGCCGTGGAGCTCGCCTTAGCAGAGAGCCGCTCGGCGAGGCGACGCTGGGTTGTGACCGAGAGCTACTTCAGCATGGACGGCAACACGCCAGAGCTGGCTACGGTCCACGAGCTTTGCCAAGCCCACGACGCAACACTGATCGTCGACGAGGCTCACGCTGTCGGTGTCTTTGGAGCGGCGGGGCGAGGGCTGTGCCAGCTTGCGGGCGTAGTGCCCGATGTGCTGATCGGCACGTTCTCGAAGGCCGTGGGTCTGCAAGGCGCCTTCGTCGCTGGCAAGAAAACGCTCTGCGAGTGGCTGTGGAACTGCGCCCGCCCTTTCGTCTTCTCGACAGGCGTCAGCCCTTGGCTGGCTGAGGCCACGACGCGGCGGATCGAACAGGTCGCGGCCGCCGACGACCGACGCGAAAAACTGCAAGCCATCACGGCGCGGTTTCGCGACGAGCTGACTGCCCTTGCCGCGCCCATCGCTCCCTCCCACGGACCCATCGTGCCGTGGCTTGCCGGCAAGCCCCAAGAGGTCGTGGCGCTGAGCCAGAGGCTGCTCGAGCGAGGCATCTTCGTTTCACCGATTCGACCTCCGACCGTTCCACTTGACGGCAGCCGTTTACGGTTCACCCTCAACGCACACCTGACCTTCAAGCGGCTTGATTGGGCGGTAGAGGTGTTGGGCAGCGAGCTAGCCCGTCAGTAGTCGAGCAGCTTGCGGCCAAGGCCCGATCACCTGTCAGTAATAGTTCTGGGTCCCCACGATCTCGAAGAACCCGCAGGCCACCGCAGTGTGGGCTGTGTTGACCATCGCCTGGTAGTGCCCGCCGTTCTGCTCGCCGGTGTACTTCTCCATGTACATCAGCTCCAAGCACCACTGCAGCTGCCCGTAGTTGGAGTTGAGCCCCCAACACTCGCACTGGGAGCTCTCCGAGCACATGCCGAAGGACGCGTGGGCCCCCTGGGCAGAATCCATCTCGGCGGCGTCATCAGCGCATGACTCCTGATCGGTCTGTCGAGCCAACAGCGCCTTGCCCTCAAGGCTCCGGTAGTCGTTGATGCGGTCGGTGCAGATCTGCCGCGCCTGGTCCACGTCAATCTGGTCGTCCGGCATCGTTCGCAGGCAGGACGCGAAGCAGTTGTAGTAGGGGCCGCAGACGGCTTCGTCTTGCTGGCACTGGAACCGCACGTCTGAACAGTGGCCGCCGTGCACGGCATGGACCAGACATTCGTTGGTGCAAGCGTCGTCGAACACACCATTTTGGCATGAGTCGTCGCAGGTGGGCTGGCAGAGGTCGCACAGACAGCTGTTGACGAGCGCCCCCAACGCAGCGCGCCCTTGTGGGTGTTGCGCCTCGCAACTCTGAAGACAGCTCACCATGGCGGAGCCGCTGGTCGATCCGCCAGCACCGGTGCCTGCTCCGCCGGTGGATCCAGCGCCTGTTCCGGCAGCACCCTGGCCCGAGCCACCGCCGGAGTTGGTCCACGGTTCCGTCTCGTCTGCCCCGCTGCAGCACAGCAGCAGCAGGGCGCTTGCCAAAGGTAGCCCGCCTCGCAGCACAGTCATCTCGTGCGCCTTTCCTCTCGACCTCGCCAGCGTCAGCGTGCCGTGTAGTATAGGAGACCCATGAGCATTCTGAATATGGAGCTCTTCGGCGGGGTCACGCTGCTGCACGTGATCATCGGCGC
>JAUVCD010000856.1 GCA_030590865.1 Myxococcales bacterium
GAATCAGCTAATAGCCCGCGCACCTCGGCCGCTGTCAGGCTCGGATTGGCCGACAGCATCAGCCCCACGACGCCAGTGGTGAAAGGGCAGGCCGACGAGGTGCCACCGAAGCTATTGGTGTAACCACCTCCAGCTTGGGACGTGGTGATGCCGGTGAGCGCGCCATTCGACGGGGCGGCGATCGCCACCTTGGGACCGAAAGCCGAGTAATAGGACTTGAGCCCCAGATCGCCTACCGCAGCCACCGCCAAGATGGACGAATAGGTGGCGTAATAGTCGAGCTCTTGGTTGTGGTTGCCCGCCGCATAGAGAATGACCGTGCCGGCGCCGCCTCGGCCGTTAGTCTCGGCATAGTCGAACGCCGCGGCGATCACGGCCGGTAGCGCTGGCATCGGAAACGACGTGTCGACGTAGGTGGCTTCGCCTAAGGACAACCCCCAGCTGTTGTTGATGACCCAGGCGCCCGCGTCGACCATGTTTACGAAGCCATCGGCCACCTCGACGTCGGTAACCTGGAACCCGAGAAAGGTCGTCTCACCGATCCGGTGAGGCAGCAGCTTGCAGCCTGGACAGACGCCAGAGCCGCCCAGGTTGTCATCCGCGAGCGCGGCAGCAACACCGGCAACCGATGTTCCATGGCCGCCGAAGGTCCCTTGGCCCATCAGTGTCTGCCAGTCGGACGGGTAGTTCAGCTCGGGCTCGAGCTTGCCGTCGAAGTCGAGGTGGTTCAGATCGACGCCGTCATCGTTGACGGCAATGATGACCTGGGAATCGCCGAGGGTGATATCCCAGGCCTCGCTGACCCGCCCATCCACGCTGACCGTTGACTCGCCCTGCCCATTGTTGAGCAGGTGCCACTGGTCGCCGAAGAGCGGGTCGTTCGGCGTATAACGGCTGCGGTGCAAGCGCAGCATGTCGAGCTCGGCATGCAGACCCGCCGCGCGCAGCTGCTCGATCACCTGCAGTGAGTGCCAGCCATCTGGGCTGTCGATCAACAGCAACCCCTTGCCGTAACCAAGCTTTCGCGGTGCGCCGAGCCCTTGGTCTGCAGCAATGTCTGCAGCCCGCTGTCGCGCCGGGGCGCTATCGGTCACCACCACGATGCGACCGGTGGCCGCAGCGATCCGCCCTGCCGAATCGGTGAAGGTCGGCAACAACCGGCCGGCCTGCCGCAAGGCCGCGAGGGTATGCGTATCGGCCTTCGGCCCCAAGGTGACCTGGGCATAGGACCCACGGCCGACTGCGGCCACACCAGAGATGGCGCGCAGATCGATGGCCCCGGAGTCTCGGGTCACATAGACCACGTTGGGGGCGAAACTGTAGCCGTCAGGCGGCTGCCGTCCCTGGGTCAGCGAGGCCACCGCGCCAGAAAAGAAACAGGTGCAGATCTGCTCGCACGAGCCCGCGGCCGCCGGGTGGTCCAGCCACCCACCACAATGCTGCACCTTGTCGCAACCCGATTGGGACGCACAGCATTTGAAGTTGGCCGAGATGTCATCCCACGCGGGCCCATCTTCAGCGAGCCCACAGCGGGCCAGGCACTGCTCGTCATCGACCGGGTAGAGAGACGACGATTCGCCGTTGCAAATCTCGAGCTCGGCGCAAGCTTCCTGGCAGGTTTCGACACAGGCGGACGGGAAGTCGGCTGGATCACCGCGGCCCGGCTCGAGCTGCCCGCCCAGTCCGCCATCTCCGCCACTGCCAGCAGCACCGCCGCCTCCGCCCACAGCGGTGGCGGGCACCTCGAGCACCTCGAGCCCGCAGCCGGCAGCGTGGATACTCACGCCGGCGATAGCGACGATGAAGAGAGTGGACGAAAGGGTCGCAGATGTGCGGTTCACGGTGCCTCCTCGATGCGGGGCTGCGGATTTTACTCTCAGCCGAACCGGTCCTCCCGGACTTTGTTGAAAAGTGGCGACATTTTGACCACGATCAGCGGTTCCCCCAGACGCTCCTGGTCGCCCCACTAGCAAAGCTCCAATGACGCGCCTCAAGGCCCTTGCCGCCCTCCTCGCGCTCGCGCTTGGGGTGGCCTGCGCCCGCAAGGCGCCGCAGCAGCCCACCGCTCGGCCGCGACCCCTTGCCCAGGCGCCGGAAGCGCCACCGCCGATGCTGGACGATATCTACGCCTGCATGGCACCGACGGTGGCCCTACCTGCCATCGCGATGGGGAGGTTGGACAAGCCCGTCCCAGCCATCGTCGACAGCCAGGTGCTGCGCCCCTTCTTCGCCAAAGTAGCCCGCCTGTTGCGTGGTGACGCAGACGACCACATCCGCATCGCCGTCTACGGGGATTCGAACCTGACCCGCGACCACCTGACCGGTCAGATGCGCCGCACCCTTCAGCAACGATATGGCGACGCAGGCCACGGGTTCGTCGCCTTGGGCCGCCCCTGGTCCCATTACCGACACATGGACGTCAAGCACGGTCAGGGCAGCGGCTGGGAAGCCTATGCCTCGTCGACCGATCCGGTCATCGACAATGTCTATGGAATCTCGGGGATCGCAGTAGAAAGCGTGCGCAAAGGGGCGAGCGCCTGGGTCGCCACCGCCGATCCCCCAGCACCGGTAGGCCAAACCGTCAGCCGGCTGAACGTGTTCTACTTGAAAGACACCAATCTCGGCAGCTTCGACATCATGGTGGACGGACGGCGCGACACCACCGTCGATGCCCGGGCCCCGCAACGCCAGCTAGGGGTCCAGCCGGTGGCCCTCGACGACGCCCCCCACCGCATCGAGCTGGTGGCAGCCTCATGGAACGGGCGCACCCGCCTGCTGGGCATGACCCTCGAGCGCGGCGAGCCGAGCTTCGTGATCGATTCCTTTGGCGTGGCCGCCGCGAACAGCGTCTCCCATGCCCGCCAGGATGTGGCGATCAACCGCGCCATGCTGCAGCGCCGGGCCTACGATCTGGTAATTTTCGCCACCGGCGCCAACGACGTCTTCACCCTGGACGCTGCGCCCAAGGCCATGCAGCGAATCATCGAACGCCACCGCCAAGCCTTGCCCGAGGTCCCCATCCTGGTGCTCTCGCCCAGCGACCGAGGTCGCGCACACACCTTCCCGCTGACCCTCCGAGTGGTGGAGCAGCGCCGCCAGATCGCCGCCGACAACGGTACCGCCTTCTGGAGCGTCTTCGAGGCCATGGGCGGACGGGATTCGATGAGATCCTTCAAGCGCCGCGGCTTGGCTGAATACGACTACGTCCACTTCACCCAAGAGGGCGGCGCCTATCTCGGCGATCGACTGATCTACGCGCTCTGGCGCGAGCTCGACGCTTACCTCGCCCAAACGCCCGAAGCAGGGTGCGAGCCTGAGATCGTCTGGCATTGACCCCTGGGATCCCGTCGCGCAGG
>JAUVCD010000511.1 GCA_030590865.1 Myxococcales bacterium
GGCAGCAGTGATCTGCCAATACACCTCGTTGGTGATGACCTTCATGTGCTTCTGCTTGGCCGACTGGATGGGCCGCTTGAGAAGCGTGATGAGGCGATCCTCCCAGGCCGGATCGGAGATCAGCAGAAGCGTGTTGTTGAGCACCCTGAAGAAGGCCCGGTTCTGGGCCTTGGGCGTCGAGGCTCGCATGGTGGTGAAGAGCTTGAGCAGCGCCTCGTTCAAGTCTTTGGACTTGAGCGTGCCCGCCTTGGTCATCTCACCGATGTTGCGAACCACATCACCGATGCGGGTGTCGTAGTCAGAGGCGCGCTTGTCGTCAGGCCGGTATTCTTGGATGGCCTTGACCAGCGCTGGGATCGCCTTGGCGTGGCGCGTGTCGGCCAGAAAGCTCACCAACTCGCCCTGGGTGCGCTCGTCGAGCTCACCGCTCTGGGCGAGCGTCGCCAGCGGCTCGACGATGGTGTCGAGCAAGGGCTTGACGTGGTCGCCCTCCCGGTTCTTCTTGTCCTCCGTCATCTTGTCTTCGTACATCTGAAGGAGGCGCTTCACCGCGGCAGGCCGCTGGACTGGGTCCTTGAGCTTGTCAATGTGCGTCTGCGGGTCGCGGTCGTCACCGGCGCAGCCCACCAGAGTGCCAGTAGCCAGCACCGTGATGACAGCTAGGGCGGCTCCGAGCAGCAGGGAGTGAACAATGGGCCTGACTTCACGCAAGCTTCGCAACTTCATCTGCTTCCTTCCCTCAAAGGGGCCAAGCTCTCCGAGCGGTTCCCCTCGTCGCTCTCTTCTAGAGAGGGGGGCGAACCCCCGAGTCAACGCAGGCGAAACCTAAGCCGGACGGTGCGATGGTGTCAACGCGAGCGCGGTCAAATGACCGCCCCCTCAAAGGGGAGCCGAGGCGCGGCAAGTCCCTTGAGGAACGCCAGGTTACCGTCCCACAGGCAGTCCGGCTCACGGCCAGGCGCTACCCCTCGACACGGGCTGCTTCACGCTCGGCCCAGCCCACCGCGGACAGGACGCCAGGATGCAAACGCCCGTTGGTGGCCACCAGGCCTCGGGGCAAGTGCAGATTCCGACTCCCATAGTCAATGCCGCCGCCGTCCAAATCGCTCAGTCGGCCGCCGCCAGCGGTGATCACGGCGTCAGGGGCGCAGCTGTCCCAGAGTTTGAGGCCAGGCCCCCCATGAACGTAGAGATCCGCTGCGCCGGTCAGCAGGCGCGCCACTTTGACGCCCACCGACCCACAGGGCTGTAGCGAGCCAACGCCAAGCCGACGACGCAAGGGATCGACGATCGGTGGCAGGTGAGAGCGCGACGCGACCATGGTGGCCTGGTCGAAGCGCTCGCAATCACTCACCCCGACCAACCGCCGTTGACCGCCAGTCTCCTCGACGAAGGCCCGGGTGCCGACGCGCCCCGCCAAGAGCAAACCTTCGGCTGGCAGCGCCAAAACGCCGGCATGGGCACGACCATCGATGGCGAGCCCAATCATGACCGCAAACTCACCACCAAGATCGAGAAACTCTCGAGTACCGTCGATGGGATCGACGAAGAACACCTGATGCTGGCCGACCAGCTCCTCCACCTCACGCGGATCGTCGAGCTGGCTCTCCTCGGCCACGATGGCGACACCTGCGAAACGCTCGGCGAGGGCTTGGCAGATCATCTCGTTGACCTCCCGATCCGCACGAGTCACCGGCTCACCGGCAGCCTTGAGGTCCACGTCGAAGCGAGTGACTCGATGTTGGTCGTAGAGCTCGGCAACCCGCGCCGCCGCCGCCCGGGCGATGACGATCATCTCTTCTAGCTCGGCATCGGCCTTGATCTCGATAGCCACTGTTTTTCCCTCAACTCGCGCCTCGACGGGCCCGTCAACTCGCCCCCTATTTACCCCTCGATACCCACGGCCGCGAGCCTGCGCGGAAGCTCGGCGAAGGCCTCGGCATCAAGGTAGGGCGGTCCCTCCCCGGCCTGGGCCACCACCTCGCTCAGCTGATCCACCCTGAGGGGCCCCAAGACGGCCGAGCTCACCTGACCATTGGCGAGCACGAAGCGCACCGCCGCGGACATCAAGCTCGGCGTCTCTCCGCCGACCAACGACCGAATCGCATCGAGCTGGTCGAGGCGATAGCCTAGCGTCTCCTCGGTCCACCGTTTCGACCGGTGATCGGCGTCCAGGAAGAACTGGTCGGCTCGCCAATGGCCGACCAGCAAGCCGTGAGCAAGCACTGAACGGGCCAGCAGGGCGATCCCCGCCTCTTGGAGGCGGTCGGTCAGTTGGTGCACATCCCGGCCGATGAAGACATTGTAGGCCATCTCGAGCACCTCAGCGCCCCGCTCGATGGCCACCGCAGCCACCTCCGGCGTGCCGGCGCTCACGCCCCACGCAGCAAGCTCACCGGCCTCTTTCTTCTCCCGGAGCAGAGCTTCCCCCGAACCGGCCTGGAGGGCAGCAACGGTGGGACAGTGGAGCAGCACGACGTCGAGCACCTCACGGCCGATCCGCTCTCGGCTCCGGTCGAAGGCAGCGCCCAGACTCGCAGCATCGAAGCGCTTGCACGGCGGAGACTGGTCGCTTGAAGTGCCGATCTTGGTGACGATGCGGGTGCCCTCGACATCAGCAAGCCGCTGTCCCAGCTTGCGCTCCATCTCCCCCTGGCCGTAGACGTCCGCCGTTTCGAAGAGCGTGATCCCCAACTCGAGGGCTCGCTCGATGGTTCGATCGACATCCTCTTCGCAAACTGGACCGTAGCCGTCGCCGCTCAGCCCCCAAGTGCCTAGCGACAGCTCGGACACCTCGAAACCACAGCGACCGAACGGGCGGGAGCGCATCTCTGGGACCATACACCATCGTGCTGGACGTCGCGTCTGGCGAGGGGTAACCGGCCCAAGTCACCGGAGCGGCCACCTCACCTCCGAAACCCCTCGCAATCGCTTGACAATTAGCTTGCCCTCTGCTGAGATGCGCGCCCTTCGCATTCTGGACGGTGCCCAACAGCTGACCCGACGGGCGGGTAAGCGGCCGCCAGAAGCGTGGCAGCGCTGCACAAAGCGCTGGCTCGCCATCGACGAGAACAGATCATGCCCAAGATGAAGACGAACAGAGCCGCTGCGAAGCGCTTTCGGAAGACTGGCACAGGCCGGGTCCGGCGCAGCAAATGTGGTCTCAGGCACGGAATGATCAGCAAGAACCGAAAACAGCGCCGGCGTCTTCGCAAGGCCGTGACGGTGCACGACCACCAAGAGAAGCGGATCAAGAAACTGCTTCCCTACGGTTGAGTGGCCGTCGTGATCGGCGCCGCTGATCGCAGCGTCGCACGGGTGATCGCGTTTTCTTCGACAGCGAGCAACGAACGCGGAGCACTCCGCGAGAGGTAGGCAAAGATGGCACGGGTCAAACGTGGGCTCAAAGCCCGTCGACGACGGAACAACGTCCTGAAGCAGACCGAGGGCTATTGGGGCGGGCGGAAGAACAGGTTTCGGCAAGCCCTCGAGGTGCTCCACAAGGCGTGGAGCTATGCCTATGTTGGGCGTAAGCAGCGCAAGCGCGACTTCCGAAGGCTGTGGATCACCCGCATCAACGCCGCTGCGCGAAACAACGGGACGACCTACGGTCGGTTGATGGGCGCGTTCAAGCAATCCAACATCGCCATCGATCGGAAGGTGCTGTCCGACATCGCCATCCACGATCCGGCGACGTTCACGGTGCTGGTCAACACGGCCAAGGCCAAGAAATAGCCCCAGCCGGCTGAGCCCCCACCATCACCGTGAGCGCTCCGGAAAACCCCGTCGCCGCCATCGAAGAGGGCCTGGCCGCACTGGGGTCCCAGTACCGCGATACCTTTGACGAGTCAGCGGACGAGCAGACTCTGCGGGATGCCTACGCCAAGATCTTAGGCAAGAAGAAAGGCGCGCTGACCCGTGTCCTGGCCCTGATGCGCCACGTCCCGGGCGAGGAGCGGGCCCCCGTCGGCGCCAAGGTCAACACCTTCAAGCAAGAGGTCGAGAAGGCCTTCGAAGGACGCTTGGCCGCCATCGCCAACGAGCAACGCCAAGCGGATCTACAGGCCCGTCCCTTCGACCTCACCCTGCCTGGCCGGCTCGCCCTGGGCCGAGGTCACCTGCACCCGGTCATGCAGACCCGCGACGACCTGCTCGACATCTTCCGAGATCTCGGCTTCAGCGTCGTACCGGGACCGGAAGTCGAGTTGGAGGAGAACAACTTCACCAAACTGGCGTTCCCTCCAGACCACCCAGCGACGGACATGCAGGACACCTTCTGGGTCGACACCTTCGGCCCGAAGAACGAGCCGCTGGGTGGCTCGGTGCTGCTGCGCACCCACACGAGCAACACCCAGATTCGGGTGATGAGCGAACGCCGCCCACCAATGGCAGTGGTCAGTGCGGGCGCAGTCTATCGCCGGGACGACGACTTGACCCACTCACCGATGTTCCACCAGATCGAGGGGTTTCTGGTCGACGAGAATGTGAGCATGGGCGACTTGAAGGGCGTACTGACAGCCTTTGCCGAAGCGCTCTATGGCAAAGGGATCCCGCTCCGCCTGCGGCCGAGTTACTTCCCCTTCGTGGAGCCTGGGGCCGAGGTGGACATCGGATGTGTGTTCTGTTCCGAAGAGGACGGAACCCGCGAGTCCTGCAAGGTGTGCAAGCAGACCGGCTGGGTCGAGGTGTTGGGTTGCGGGATGATCCACCCCGAGGTGTTCGAGAGCTGTGGCATCGATCCAGAGCGCTACACCGGTTACGCCTTCGGCTTCGGCATCGAACGGATCGCCATGCTGCGGTACGGTATCCCCAGCATCAAGCTGCTGTTCGACAACGATCCTCGCTTCCTGGCGCAATTCTGACGGTCCCGAAGCGCGGGTAAGATCGGACGCGCCCGGACCGGGGATAAGAAACGGCGTCGTACGACACGCGCCTACATTGGGGCCCAATGTCCCACCGGCAGCGCGATCATAGCGGGTGCGTATTCTGCGCCGCAGTGCGCGTGCTGCGCCGCGCGTGCCAGCGAAAATCGACAACCGACAAAAACCTCGGAGAATCTGGATTTGTCCTAAATCCCGTGGGTTTCCCGAAAGCTTCCGCGACGCTCATCCGTATTAATGGATGAAGGCGAGAGAAGCCGCTCCCACGGGGTTGCGATGGCATTTCTCTTGCTTACGTTAGTTGGTGAGGTTGTTAACCCCGCTGAAATCCATGCCCCCGCTCGTCAGATGCAATTCAGGAATGGTCACCCGTGTTCATTCGTTGAACAGAGGTCGTCTCCGATCTGGGTTGAATCATCCCGCATGACGAGCATCGAACCATCATGAACTCGTCCACTTGCCAAATCCCAGAGCCCCCAAAGGGTCGCGGACGGCCCAAGGCGACGAGCTCCGCTCGAGCTGTGCGATCGAAGGCTCCCCAGTCTCGCCGCAACGCGCAAACGCGCCGCCGGTCCGCCGCTGGCTTCGCGACGACCGAGCACACCACAGAGGAGAAGTCTATGAGCAAGCCCAACGCCGCCGCCGCCCGGGAGCTCCTTCCCCTCATCGCTGACGATGAGAACATCACGACGTCGGTCCGTCGCCGGTCCCTGCCTCCCACGCTAGCGGATCTACGGATGGGCGCGCCTGACCGCCAGCAGCGCGTTGTTCGAGGCAAGGCGGCGCCGACCGCCCGGCAAGACGCCAATGCCCGCAAGGTCGGCGGCGACTCGATGCTGGCTCGCTATTTCCGAGACATGGCCAGCCATCCGGTGATGGGCCACCAACAAGAGATCGAGGCCGCCCAACGGGTTGAAACCGCTGAGGTCACCCATTGGATGAACCTCTTGTCCCACCTGCCCACAGCCCCCTACATCTTGCTCGCCCTTGCTGAAGAGGTCGAGCAAGCGGGGCCCGAAAAGGTGCAAGCGCCGGAAATCCCCAAGCTCGTGAAGCTGGCACGGTCCAAGAACCTCGTCGGCAAGCGCCTCCGAAAGTACCTGGAGATGACCCGCGAGCTAGCGCGCAAGGTCCAGCTGCCCGACTCGGATCGGCTGTGGGTGGCCCGGGCCTGGCGCATTGCCCACACCATCGGCTCGGAGCCCGACCCAGTAGCGTGGCACGAGACCGTGGCGGGAAAACCGCTGCCCCAGCTGTCAGCGACCCAGAGCTACAAGCGCTATCTGCTCAAGCTCCAACGCAGCTACGACCGGCAACTGGCGGCTAAGAACCGCTTCGTCAAAGCCAATCTTCGGCTCGTGGTGTCCATCGCCCGTCGCTACAACCGCGGCAAGATGCCCCTCATCGACCTGATCCAAGAGGGCAACATCGGGCTAATGAAGGCGGTCGAACGGTTCGACTACCGGCGGGGCTACCGATTCTCGACTTACGCATCCTGGTGGATCCGCCACGCTATCAACCGAGCCCTGGCCGACAAGGGTCGAGCGGTGAGAATCCCGGTCCACATGCTCGACACCTACAATCGGGTGGCTCGAGCCACCCAGATGACGCTAGCCCGCACCGGCCGCGAGCCCACCCTCAAAGAGCTAGAGAAGGCGACCGGCGTGACCCGGGAGAAGCTCGACAAGGTCAAGGGCTTCTCCACCGATGCTCCTTTCTCGCTCGACCGCCCAGTCGGCGACGAGGACGGTCGCAAGTTCGTCGACTTCCTCGAGGAGGAAGAGGGGGTGTCGCCTTTTGAGCACCTCGCCGGTCAATACTGGAACGCCGAGGTTCGACGGTTGCTCACCAAGCTGACCCCCATCGAAACGAGCATCATCCGCTGGCGTTTCGGCCTCGACAACGAGAGTGAGCTGACCCTCAAGCAGATCGGCGACAAGTATCAGCTGTCGCGCGAACGGATTCGGCAGCTGCAGGAACAAGCCTTGGGGAAGATGCGTCGGCAGATGCGCGATTTTTCGTAGGGTGCTGACCTAGAGTCGTTCACGAACCCGCTGTGCCCGTCTGCGACCGCCCAGTGCCTGGGCGGCGGCGGTCGCAGACGGGCACAGCGGGTTTGGGCCTTGCTCGACGTTTGGTCAGCATCCTCAGTGCTACCGAGGGTTTTTGGAAAAAACCCTCTTCGAGGGGTGAGGTGTCAAGATAGATCTCGCCGCGGCCGCCTCGAATC
>JAUVCD010000592.1 GCA_030590865.1 Myxococcales bacterium
GGTGACCAATGGGGATTGCGACGACACCAATCCCAACATCAATCCGTCAGCGCTCGAGGATTGCAACGACGGCATCGACAACAATTGTGATGGCCTGACCGATCAGAACTGCCTGGGCCCCTGTGAGCTGGCCGAATTGCAGCGCTCCAGCGTGGGCTGCACCTATTTCGCCGTCGATCAGGACAACTACACCAACATGCAATACGCGGTGGTGGTCTCCAACGTGGATTCGAATGCTGCAGCGGCTGTGGTGGTGCAGCAGAAAGTGGGCAATGTTTGGCAGACGGTGCAGAGCGCCAACGTGGCGCCCATGGCCCTGCACCAGTTCAACCTGCCGAACAAGGAGATCAACGCTACTGGTCTGGCGGTTGGCGGAGCCTACAAGATCGTCTCGGATCTGCCGGTCATCGCCTACGAGTTCAACCCCATCAATGGCCAGAGTTCCGCCACCAGCGATGCGTCGCTTTTGCTGCCGACCAGCGCGTTGGACAGCTACTACTACATCGTTGGGTGGGAGCCACAATATGGCAATCCCCAGCTGGTGGTGGTGGCCGCTCAGGACGGCACGAGCGTCACGGTCACGCCCACCGCGAGCACCATCGGCGGGGGCGGTCTGCCGGCCCTGACAGCCAACGTGCCCCATACCTTTGCTCAGACCCTCAACGAGGGTGATTACCTGCAGATCGAAGCCAATGCGTCGCTCAATGGGACCTACATCACCTCGACCAAGCCGGTGGCGGTGTTTTCGGCCCACGACTGCGCCAACATTCCCGTGGGGGTGATTGCTTGCGACCACCTGGAGGAGCAGATTTTCGGTCTCCAGACCTGGGGCAAGATCTATGTCGGTGCCCGCATGCCGGTGCGGGACAGCAACGCGATGGAGACCACCCTGTGGCACATCATCGCTAGCGAAAACGCGACCCAGGTGTCGTTCACCGCCTCCCCCCAGGTGACCGGCTTGCCGTCATCGCCCCAGGTGCTCAACTCTGGACAGGTGCTGGAGATGTGGGTGTCCGGCACTCCGGCGAATCCTGGTGACTTCGTGGTCACCGCCGACAAACCCATTCTGATGGCCGAATACCTCACTGGGCGGGGCAATGTGCCCAACATCAACCAGGACCAGGCTGGCGATCCGGCGATGACTCAGGCCGTGCCGGTGGAGCAGTTCTTGGACAGCTACGTGGTGCTGGTGCCCGGCAGCTGGGTGCTCGACTTCGTGATCCTGACCAAGCCCATCGGCTCGACCATCACCATCGACGGAAGCCCGGTGCCGCAGAGCAACTTCATCGTCATCAACGATGGCGTGAATCCGCCGCAGTGGGAGGTGGCTCGGGTGGCGGTCAGTGATGGGGTACACACGGCGACCGGCACTCAGCCCTTCGGTATCGTGGTGGTCGGCTACGATTTCGCCGATTCCTATGCCTATCCAGGGGGGCTGAATCAGCAGCTGATCAATCCGATCAACTGACGCCCATTGCCGCCAGTGGAGAATAGAGGCAGATCTCGGCCCACAGGTGGTATGTCCGAGCTCGACACCTCCCGCATCAGCCCGACGGCCCACTACACCGGCTATGTCTGGTGCCGCCACGGTCTGTCGCCTGCGGCGCTGTGCACGGCCACCGGTCGGGCTATGTTCTACGCCCTAAAGGGGCCCATCTTTGCGGCCTCCCTTGCCCTTGGCGGCATGACGCTGGAGAAGATGTTGCTCCAGCGTCACCGGATCATCGATCACCTTCTAGACGAGGCGATCGCCGACGGCCGGATCGGACAGATCGTCGAGGTGGCCGCGGGGCTGTCGGGGCGGGGCTATCGTTTGGCCAAGCGTCATCGCGAGGCGGGGCTCATCTATCTGGAGGGCGATCTGCCCGGGATGGTGGCGCGCAAGCGGAAGCGTCTAGCGCAGCTGAGCGACCGGTCGCCTCACCACCAGGTTGTCGAGCTCAACGCTTTGGCTGACCAGGGGCCGGACAGCCTCGCGCAAGTCGCTGGCGAGCGGCTCGATTCGCAGCGTGGCACGGCCATCATCACCGAGGGCCTGTTGAACTATTTTCCCGAGCAGGACGTGCAGGGCATGTGGCGCCGCTTCGCTCAGCTGCTGGCAGGCAGCTCACAGGGCGGAATGTATCTGAGCGACCTTCACCTCGATGACCACACGCTGGCCCCTCTGCCCATCCGTATCTTCCTCAAGGCTCTCGGCATCTTCGCTCGCGGCGGGGTGCATTTTCACTACCAGAGCGAGGGGTTGATGAGACAGTCACTGGCCGATGCAGGCTTCGCCGGTGCGCGACTGCACCGTCCTGGCGAGCACCGGGAGAAGCTCGATTTACCCGGCAGCTCGGGGCCCGACGTCATTGGGATTGTGCAGGCGTGGCATCCTGGTGGGGATGGCGACAACGGGGTTTGCCCCTGAAGGAACCCTCATACCGGCACCCGGTCGAGCACGGTGACCAACTCCTCGAGTCGCCTGCTCTCGATCAGCATCGTCTGGCCCGAGGTCAAGGCGCCGCCCCCGAGGGGGATCGACAGCGCAGCTGGTGATCCTTCGGTCACGGTGATCTGAGGCCGCGGGACCGAAGTGACGATGCAGGCGGCGCGTAGCGATCTGGACAGGTCAGCCCCTTCGCCGCGGAGATCGCTGTATGTCGCGACCAGACGGAGAACCTGCCGCTTCGAGAGCAGCGCCTTCTGGGCCACGATGATCCTGTGGCTGGTGGCCCTGACCGTGCAGGAGATGAAGACGAGTGGGCGTTGAGCTCCCTCCTGCCGCACCTTGACGCCCGTCTCCTCGAAGAGAACCTGTTCGTCCGGCAGCATCAGCAGGCTCTCGAGGGTCGCGTTCTTGACCACGAATCTCGAGTAGATCACCGCGGCGACGACGAAGATGGCCACACCTATTGCGATCGATCCGACAGCTTCCATGGCGTCACCATTGGCTCTTCCGCCCAGTTAGGGTCCGACGTAGGCCTCCCACATGGCATCGGCGAAGGCGCTGCCGTAGTGGCCGTCGTCGGTGCTCGCTCCGTGGAGCTGGGGGAAGCGACCGGTGCCGTCGCTAGCATCGGTGTCGAGGATGCAGCCCCCCGCGCCGTCGGGGCCGTAGCTCACGCCGTATTCGGTGTCCCAGCTGACGGTCAGATCGCAATAGGCCTCCTCGCCGGTGCAGGGGTTGGGTTCCGAGGCGCTGGTGCAAGCTGCGCCGTCGTTGTTGCTGCTGGCGCAGACTCCGCTGGGGGGAGCGCAGGGGTCGGGCTGGGTCCAGGCACCGAAGCTCACCCAGCGGTTCACGTAGTCAAAGAAAGCTTGGTGGTTCCACACCTCGATCAGCTCGGGCATCACCTCGAGGGCGGTGGCCGTCGATTTCCAGGGCAGCGAGGTACAACAGAACTGGTAGCTGCCACCGGGCCGATGCCCACCGTCAATGATCTCGTAGGGATCGACGATGGTCCGCGAGCCGGTGTCGTGGACCAGGTTCGTCCAGTAGCTCTCCTCGCTGTTCAGCGTCTGGCCGAAGAGCACCGCATCGGCGGCTTGCGAGAAGTACATGCCGCCATTTTCGCCATAGATCTCCCGGGTCGAGCTCGAGGCGGCGCTCTTCATCTCTTCGTCATCCAGCAACACGGCAGCGAGGGTGACGGGGAGCTTGCGACCCTCACCGTGGCCGCCACCAGGCGGCCATAGCACCCCGCCTGCGGCCATGTGGTGGATATCGATGCCGGTTTGCACGTAGGCGATCAGGGCGTCCATCTTGTCGTCGACCGAGTCATCGAGCATCAGGCGCAATGCGCCGGCGGCATTGCGGCTGGCAATCGAGGACCCGTAGTCGGGCATGTTGTCCTCTGGATGCAAGGGCCGACCGGTCCAGTTGGTCTTGTGATCGAGCTGGACCCGCCGGAAGTCGTCGTGGACATCCTCGAGGGTCGGCGGCTCGCCGACCGGACCCATCGTGGGCAACAGCTCGGTCTGCAGGTCGCCAGTCGAATAGAGCGGCTTGTCGCTACCGAAGTAGGGTGGCCGGAACGCCGTCGCGCCGCCATCGGGCGGTGGGGCGGCGAGCACGGTCAGCACCGCCGCCGTCTTCATGCAGGGGCGACACTCGTCGTCGTCCAGCGGGTCGAGAGAGATCCCCTTCACGATTGAGACGCCGGCGGAAGCCTCGTGAGGCAGGGACGGCACCCGGCTCTCGTCGAAGTCGGCGATGCGAGCGTCGAAGCCCTGGGCCACGATGTCCGCCGGGTTGCTCTCCCACCCGTGGTGTCGACCCAGAAAGTCAGGCGTGATCCCGGTGATCGTCACCGGTCCCACCACCCACCAGTCGCCGTTGGCAAATTTGCCGTGCTCGGGCGAGCCTTCGATCGTCCAGGTGACTCCGTACTGACTGAGATCGAGCCCGCCATCCTCGTCAGAGGAGCAACCGGTAACCCCAACCCACAGGCTGGCCGCAAGCGCCGCGGCCACTCTCGATTCGAGCTTCATGAGGATCAGCATACACGCGGTCTGGCCAGGTCGGACCTGCCCCGTCAGTGTTGAATTGGAAGCGGGTGAACAGCCTCTCGCTCCACTGGCTTCCGCCGGCCCGCTCCCAGCCTTGCTGGGCCTTCATGACGGCCATATGCTGCGCCGATGCGACCGGGCCGGGATGAGGAAAAGACGCTGAAGTCAGTGGGAGGCGGGCACCACCACGTCTCCTTGCCCTTTCCGGTGCTCACCATTGCCTGCCACCCCGATTCCGAGCGGGTGGGAGATCGCCGGCCGCTGGTCGTCGATGGGGACGGTCGCACGCTGGTGTCGCGCAGCGAGGGGACCTTCGCTGCCCCTGAAGGCGGTCGGGACGAGCCCCTTGGCGACCGACGCATCAGTCGCCGTCCCCTGACGCTGATGGCCAGCGAGAGCGGAGCGGTCGAGGTGGTGACCGATCCAGAGGGAACGCCGGTGCGGGCTGGGGGGGAGCCCATCGACGGCTCGCGGCTTTTTTCGCCAACCGAGGTGATGGAAGGCGTCGATCTCGAGCTCGGCAGTCGGGTCGTCTTGCTGCTCCACAGCCTGACCATCGAGACCTTCGGGCACAGCCCCACTGGCCTCGGTTTGGTCGGTCAGAGCGGAGCGATGACGCTGTTGCGCCGCCGCATCATCCGGGTGGCCAAGCGGGACGTGACGGTGCTCTTGCGTGGCGAGTCGGGCACCGGCAAAGAGCTGGTGGCTCTGGCGCTTCACTCACTCAGTAGCCGCGCCGACCAACCCTTCGTAAGCGTCAACATGGCTGCGGTGCCCGAGTCGACCGCCGCTTCGGCCCTCTTCGGTCACGCCAAAGGCGCCTTCACTGGAGCGGCCACGGCCAGCGAGGGCTACTTCGGCGCGGCCCATGGGGGCACCTTGTTCCTCGACGAGATCGGCGAGGCCCCCATCGAGATTCAGGTGGCCCTGCTGCGCGCTTTGGAGAGCGGTGAAGTGCAACCGGTCGGTGAAGCGCGCCCCCGTAAAGTAGACGTTCGGCTGCTCGCGGCCACCGACGCTGATCTGGAGCGCGCCATCGACCAAGGGCGCTTTCGTCGTGGCCTCTTCGAACGGCTGCGGGGCTATCAGCTCGAGATCGCCCCATTGCGCGACCGCCGTGAGGACGTCGGTCTCCTGCTGCTCCATTTCCTGACCCGAGAGCTGGCCGCCGCTGACTACCCGGACCGGCTCGTCCTTCCAGCAGAGGACCAGCACCCGTGGCTTCCGGCGTGGCTGGTGGCCGCTGCGCTGCGTTATCGGTGGCCAGGTAACGTGCGTGAGCTGCGCAACCTGGCCAGTCAGCTGGTGATTGATTGGGGGGACGGGGCGGAGATCCCAGCTGATGGGGGCGTCGAGAGCTTATTCGAGGTGAACGCGAAGATTGCGCCCGCCATTGAGCGGCAACCGCCGGCGCCGGCGGCTCGTGAGCTCAGCGAAGAGGCCATCATGGCCGCGCTGAAGGAGGCCCAGTGGCGCCCGGCCGCGGCAGCCACCGCCTTGGGGATCTCGCGCAGCTCGCTTTACGCGATCATTCAGAAGAGTCCGACCATTCCGAAGGCAAGCG
>JAUVCD010000539.1 GCA_030590865.1 Myxococcales bacterium
GGTGGGCAACGTTGAGCTGCGGTGGTTCCAGGACTGGTAGAAGAAGATGCCGCCGACGACGACCGCCTCCTTCTTGTTCACCATGTGGGCCTTGATGCTGGTGGGGCGAGAGCTGATCCAACGTCCCTGGGGTAAGTGCCAGCGGGTCGCCGCCAGCGCCGTCTCGGGCGGATCGCCGTGGGTGTAACACTTGGTGGGCTGGTCATCGCCCTCGCACTCGGCATCGTCTTCGGTGGTCCACTTCCGGCCGAGGTAAGGCCACTCGTCTTCGAACACGATGCCGAACTTGTGGATCGCCTGCAGGTTCGCATTCGAGTTCGAGCCACCGGTGTGCTGGAAGCGACCGAGCTCGACTTTGGTGGACCACTGCAAGAACTCTTCGGCGAAATCCGGGTTCGGGAGCGTGCCCTCTTTCACGTAGAGGTGCTCCATCAGGCCGACGCCGCTGAAGATCGAGCACACCCCACGGCGCCCCTGGCTGCGCACTGGCGACTGATAATCTACCAGGTCGTAGAAGGTCTTCGGGTAGACCGAGTCGGCTTTGCCCTCGTCAGCGAGCTTGGTGTTGGTGGGCCACCCCTCATAGAGGCTGTCGTGGTCCGACAACCAGGCGTCGCCATCTAGGTTGGTGATCTCTACCGACCCGTCACCGTCATCAGACGAGCAGCCCATCAAAGCGGTCGCGCAGAGGGCCACGGACAAGGCCAGGGGAGTGGTGAGTCGCAGGCGGTGGACCATCGTTACTACCTCGTGGCAACGGGGGCCTGGGGCGCCATGATGTCCCAGCCGTTGCAGTGGTGGAAACCTAGAAACTCTACGTTAACCAGTCCAGCAGCGAGACCCTAGGGGTATCGCCACGGGGTTATACGGTGGCCAGCTCGCAGAGCTTCCCTGATGTGGCTGCCGGCAGCTTACAGGGTCTCCATCGCCCAGCGCTGCAATTCACCGCAGCCCGCGACTCTCCGCATAGAATCGCTTCTCGTAGGCCTCGCCCATCGAGAACGTCTTGCGCGGTAAGGCTCCGTCCAAGATGACCGACTTGAAGAGGTCGTGCTTGTCCATCGCTGGCAGGACAAAACCCACGTTGCCAGGCTTGCCGCCGACCTTGATGGTCGCGTCCAGACCGTGGACGTAGTCGATCTCGTCGGCGGCGCCGGTCTTCATGAACTCGTCGAGGACGGTCTGCAAGGTGCCCACCGCCAGGTTGTGATCCGGGTCACGCACCTGGATGACCACTGGGCCTTGGGTCAGCGATGCGCCGATACGGTGGATTCCTGGGGGTGCAGAGCGCACTTGCTCCGTCAGCTCTTCCGGCGAGCCCACCTTGGTCTCCGAGTAGCGGTCACCGTAGTGCTGCTTCATCGCTTCGAGGGGGGCGCGCTCGTCTTTCAGGCCGAAGACCACTCGGTGGATGGGCTCGAAGACCAGGGCCTCGTCGTGCAGGTTGACCAGCTCGATGAGAGCATGGCGCCGTGGGTCGTCCATCACCCCCTCGCCGCCTTCCTCTTTGAGTTTCTCCCAAATAGCCTTGGCCGTGGCTAGCGAGTGGTTGCCGTCGCCCATGGCGTAGAGCAGCACGGGCCGGGGTTCATCGAAGCCGTACTTCGCTCGGAAGCGCTCGGGCTCGGCCAGGGCTGCGAGGGCGCCGGCGACCCGTTGCTCGAGGGCGAGGTCGTCGACCAGATAGCCCCGCAGGTGGCCAGATTTCATCATCAGGTCGAAGTCGTAGAGCTTGGTGAGCTGGTCTCGTGTCTCGGTCAGCTGGTCGATGACCGTGCCTTCCGGATCGTCGACCAGGACCATGATGTGGGGCAGCTCGAGCCGCGCGCCGGCGCGGATCTTCACCCTCGGCGGCAGCCGCTCGACGATGGTGCCCTCGGTGGCGCGGATCAGGCTCTGGGACCCCTTGTTATAGTCGTAGCATTCCAGGTCCACGCACAAGACGATGCCGCGGCGAGTCTTGCCCTCGATCTCCCGCTCCACGTAAACCATCCCGTCGCGGCCCACGAGCACGCCTTGGTCGACGTAGTCGTCCATCGTCTTCCGGATGGCGGCGATGCGCGTCTCAGGGTCGCTTTCGCCGAGGTAGGCTTCAGGATAGATGAGCCGCAAGGTCGAGGGGTTGGCGCCCACCTTGCCGTCCACTTCCTGCCAATACTCGGGTTCGCTGGTGTACTGGTCACAGGCTACGATGGCCCAGGTGGCCCAGTCGACCCCGTCCTTGGGCAGCAGCACCTGGTCGACAGCGATTCCTGCTTGCTCGTATTTGCGCATCGTCTGGCTCTCCCTGATTGTCGGCGGTTCACGTCGCTACTCGTCCCACCCTGGGATTGGATAGGTAATGAAGCGGCCCGTTGCCGACAACCTCGACCTCGCCCCTCACCGAGCAATCGGGCCAGGCAGAAGAAACGGGTAGCGCCGGCGCCGAATGCGACGTTGCCACCACCGATCGGCGCGCCGTAGTCGCAGCAGCGCCTCCCACATCCGCGCATCCCATCGATAGTAGCGGGCCACCTCGGCTTCGGTGAGCGGCTGCTCGAGGCGGCGATTGGCCCGCTCGAGGACGCTGGGGATCCAGTGGCCGAGACCTTCCTTGTGGAGGTTGGCTGCCAGGTCGCGCAGGCACTGTCGGGGATCGTAGTATTTGTCGACCACTGACGAGATGAGCAAGCGCCGGACTAGCTCGCGCATGGCCCAGGGCAGGGCGGCGATGAACAGATCCAGGTCGAGCTGTTCCTTGCCGGTCTCGTCGCGCATCAATGGAGTGGACACGTCCAGGTATTGGAGTACGCCCTCGACCAGCGTCCAGTTGGAGATCTGGCCATCGATGCCGAACCGTGGTCCGACGGCGCCCATGATCTGGTCGACCATCAGCGTGAAGAGCTGCTCTGCTCGTTCGGCGCCGCAATCGACCAGGAGCTGGTGGCCCAGCGAGTTGGGCGGCAACATCGGCTGCAGGCAATAGGCCGCGAGTCGGCCGTCCTCGCGCTCGATGGCCTCGAGGCGGGTTGGCACCGGAGTGATCCCTCGGTCGACGAGCTCTACGAGGTACCGGTCGAGACAGGCCCGGTAACGGGCGAGCGACTGTTCATCGGCGAACAACGGCAAGCGTTTGGCCGCCACCCGCAGGCTGCCCGTGTCGAGTACGACGACGAGCGAGATCTCGCCGTAGCCCACCACCTCGAGCCCCGTCGCGTCCCCCCGATCGAGCGCTTGGGCTACCGCGACTTCGAGCCCCTCGAGGTCAGACCTGGTGACCTGCTCAATCAGCTGAACACCCCCTTCAAGGCGGACACGACCTCGTCCACCTCTGCGTCGCTGATAATTAGCGGCGGCAGGAACTGAAGAACCGAGTGATTGTTGTTGGCGTAGATGGCGTAGATCCCCTTCTGAAACAGGATCTGGGTGAGCGCCATGGCAGCGCCGTCGATCGGGAGCTCGAGGCCCATCATCAGTCCCTTGCGCCGCAGCTCGACGGGCAGGGGCGCGAGCTCTTCGGCGAATCGTTCCGACAGCTCGCTCACCCGGGCGAGGAAGCCCGGCGCCTCGATGATGTCGAGCACTGCGAGGGCTGCCGCGCAGCCAGGCTCAGCCCCGCCGAAGGTGGAGATGTGGATGAAAGGCTCGCTCTCGAACAGTGCGAAAAGCTCAGGCGCGACCAGCGTTGCGGCGATGGGGTAGATGCCGCCGCTCAACCCCTTGCCGGTCACCACGGCGTCAGGGCTCAGCTCGTCGTGTTGGTAGCACCACAGCTTGCCCGTGCGACCGAGGCCGGTCTGGACCTCATCGATCACCAGCTTGGCGCCACGGTCGCGACACAGAGTCTGCACGCCACGCAAGTAGCCCTCCGACGGGATGGGCATGCCGAGGGTTGCCGGGACGGGCTCGAGAATCACCGCTGCGGTGTCATCATCGATGACCTGGTCAAGGGCCTGGAGATCGTCGAAAGGCACCTGCGCGAAGCCCGGCAGCTGGGGGCCGAAGGGCTCGCGGTACTGAGCATCGCCCGCCGCCATCGCCAGACCGGTGTGCCCGTGGTAGCCGCCGAGCGCCGAGACGATGCCCGGCCGTCCTGTGGCCCAGCGGCAGAGCTTGAGCGCCAGGTCGATGGCCTCTCCGCCGCCGACGCCGAAGACCACCCCGCTGAGGGCGCCCTGGGTCGTCGCGGCCAGCCGCTCGGCGAGCCTTGCCCTGACACCGGAGATGAGGTGGTGGTTGCCGATATCGCTGGCCTCGAGGGCAGTGCGCACGGCGGCCACGATGGCCGGATGATGGTGGCCTAAGTTGAATACGCCGCCGTTGCAGTGGCAGTTGATCCAGCTGCGCTCGGAGAAGGCGTCGAAAAAGCGCACCCCCTCCCGGCGGCCCATGACGACGGCCATGTCGGCCTCTTGGTAGAGCGTCGCCTTGCCGGGGCTGACGTGTTCAGCGAAGGCACTGATGGTGGCTTCGCGGTCGGCGAAGGGTTGTTTGAGCCTAGCCATAGCGGACGAACCTCGTGCCTCTCTCGTATAGAGCCGATTGACGACGGCCTCTACTCTGGGGCCTGTTCGAGGTCGGGGTCCGGGCCTACTCGTAGTCGATGACCCGCACCCCGCGCTGACGCTTCTGAGTCTCGGTGGCGGTGCGCAGCTGCTCGTAGAGGTCGGTCACATCCACGGTGAGGTGGTCGAGCCGCATCTCCGGTGACGACCGATCCATCGTGTCGAGGATCAGGTTGCCGTTGCCCATGATGCGCTGGCCGAAGGGACGCTCCACCACGTAGTCGTTGATTCGGTAGATGTCGATTTGGTCCATCCGCTTGGAGAAGATGCCCCGCTCGACGACGACCCGTTCGGTAGTGACTCGATAGTGGCGCCCCCGCTGTTTGAGCCAATAGACGATCAAGGCCAGGCCCAGCGTGAGGATGCAGATGATCAACGCGCCGACCGAAGGCACTAGGGCGGGCCGGCCTTCGTAGAGCAAGCGCTCTGGCTGGGCCGGCGGTTCATCCTGAGGGTCAGGCGGGTTGAGTAGGCTCTCGGTTTCGGGCACGACCAAGCCCTAGCACGATTCGAATCCGAGGGCGGCGGAGACCCGCTCTAGGGACCTTTCCGTCAGCTGTCCCGTCGTCGGCGGGCGAGCAGCCCGAGCCCGAGGGCCAAGAGCCAGGCCGGCGATCCGCCGTCAGGGCTCGTCCCGATGGCGGTGCGGCAGCCACAGCCACCCTCCTCACCAGGATCGTCATCCCCTTGGTTGGTGTTGCCCACGCCACCGGTGCCGCTGGTTGTCAGGCCGGCCCCGCCTGCGCCTCCGGTTCCGCTGCTGATGCCGCCGGTGCCGCCGGTGCCACCGCAGTCGACCTCAGAGGAGCACTCAGTGAACTGATCATTGAGGCACTGCTGGGTGCCCGGGGTGTCGCAGGTCGACATGCAGTCCACCGTGTCCGGTGCGTCGCAGTCCGACCAGCCCAGGGGCGTGCACTCCCGCTCCCCGCTGATGCCACAGTCGCCGATGCAGGACTCGGTCACTACCTGCAAGACGATTTGTGCGAGCGCGGCGTTCAGCTCGGCCGGGACGCTGGCCTGGAAGTAACAGCTTGCTTCGTTGCTGTTTGGATCGCAGTTGGGCAGGCCCGTGCCACCAGCGTCGGCGGTCAGGTTGAGGGCGTGGGCATTGACCAGCGCGCCGAAGCCGACCACGTAGGTGCTCACCCCGGCGGCGGCCAAGGCCTCGGCGCCGAGCACGGGCCAGTTCTGGACGCAGTAGCAACCGTCGGGCTGGGCGGGCATGCAGGTGGGGCAGGACGACACGTTCATCGCAGTGCAATCGGCCTGGGTCACGCAGTGGGTCCCGCCGTCGACGGAGCAGTACTGGTGACCGTCGGTGACGAAGATGACGTAATTGTTGTAGTTCGGATCGGTGATGAGCCCGTACTGGGAGGCTTCCATCAACGTCTGTCCTGCCGGGGTCTGGGCATTGCCCGGAATGCTCATCGCCGCGAGCTCTTGGACGATGGATTGCTCGGTTCCCAGGGCCACGTCGACGGTGACCTCGCCCGTCGTGCACTGTCCAGGCGCGCCGGGGAAGGGCATCAGTCCGTACTCGGCGACGCTCGCATGAGTCGTCAGCACGGCGTTGATGGCGTCCTGCGCTGCCTGCCACTTGGTAGTCTGCGCGATTTCCCCGAGCATCGATGCCGACGAATCCACCACAAAGAGAATCCGCGGTGGCGTGCAGTCCTCAGCCTGAGCTGTGGGTGTGCCGAGGGACAGCGTCAGGGCGAAGGTGGCGGTCGTGAAGAGAGTGCAACGGTGAAGCTTCATGATCGGCAAGTGTATCAGAACTGTTCCATTCACTGGTGCACTAGGTCACTGGGGCACTAGGTTTCACAATTTCAGGACTTCCCGGGCTTCCCGGGCTAGCCGTTCTTCCAGCCCCGCGGATCCGTGACCTCCCAACCCCACGTTTACGGCATGTTGCCGGCTGATCTCGCTCGGCTACTGGCGGAGCATGGGATTGAGGGTGAGCTCGGAGATGTCCGCCGCTTGCTGGCCTACCTGATCTTCTGCGGCGGTGAGGACTTGCGTCCCTCCAGTCCCGTGTCGCGCCGCGTGCGTCACGCCGTTGCCGCCTTGACCGAGCGACGTCCCCTCGAGGTGGTGGAGCGGGCGACCGACCCAGTCGATGGTTTCGTGAAGGTTCTCTTTCGCTCCTTCGACGGGGCTCTCTTCGAGGGGGTGCGTATTCCCCTGCAT
>JAUVCD010000715.1 GCA_030590865.1 Myxococcales bacterium
CAGGGCCACAGCCAGCCAGCGTCAGGGCGGCGAGCCAGGGGAGGGTTGACCGAAGCAGACGGGATCGAGTGGTTGGGAGCTTGTTCATGGTATCGGGGGAGGTGAAGGCGCCATAGACCATACGGCTGAGGCGGCCGAGAGGCTCACAGATCCAACAATAGCCATCGGCAGAACATTCCGCTGGTGGGAGTGGTGGAAGGGTCGCCAGGTATGACAACGGCCAAGGGCCGCGGTTCATTCGACGTGGCCGGTCCTCCGCCCGGCGGCCGACGACCGTCGGCGAGCCATCAGTTTGGACAACAGGCGCTGGTCCACTCCCAGCCCATGTCTCTGGGCACACAGCCAGCGGCGCCGACCGCGGGTTTGCGGGACGGGTAGTTGTGGCCGCCTCGAAACATGTAGGCCGCTGGGGTCGCAGGCCAGTTGCGTCGGCAGTCGGCGTCCTTGGCCGGCGTTCTCGAGCGCGTGATGGTCGGGGTTGTGGGGCCTGAAGCCCGAGGCGGAGGCACCGAAGGCGTAGCCCGTGCGGCGGGTTGGGGTGGCAGGGCCGCTGCCGCTCCGTGGTGGAGCGAGCATCGGTCTCCGTCGAAGGCGTAGCCCGGCTCGCACAGCACCGTGCCCCTCACTCGCAGGCACTCGCCGTCCCGTGGCTCCGTGTCGGGTGCACACTCCAAAGGCGAAATCGACTTGGCGCAGCGCATCCCGATGGCGGCGCTCTGCTGGTCGGGAAAGTAGCGATTACGGATCAGGTTACGCATCCACTTGGGGAAGCGCCGGCTCCAACTGCCCCCGCGGTAGACGTAGCGTTGCCGGGCCTGGATCTCATCGGGCTTGGCATGAGAAGGATAGGGAACGAAGACCGAGGCGGTCCATTCCCAGACGTTGCCCGTCATGTCGTGCAATCCAAAGGCGGTGGGCTCGAAAGATGCGACTGGGCAAGAGCCGCCAGGGTGGCCGTAGCAACAAGTGCCTGGCGTCGGCTCTTCCTCGCCCCAAGCGAAGTACCGTCGTTCCGTGCCGGCGCTGGCCGCATATTCCCACTCACGCTCAGTCGGGAGCCGTTTGCCGGCCCAGGCGCAATAAGCCGTCGCTTGGCGCAGATCCAGGCAGTTGACGGGGTGCTTGCCGCGATCGGTATACTTGTGGTTGCAGAAAGGGTTGTTGCCCTCCGTCGCGGTGCAGGCGCCCGCCCCGACGCAGCGCTGGTAGGCCGCGAAGGTCACTTCGGTCTGGTCGAGGTAGAAGCCGGCGACGATGGCCTCGTGGGCCGGTTTCTCTTCCGGGTTTCCCCGCGCACTGTGGGCACCCATCAAGAAAACCCCTGCCGGGACCTTCACCATGCCATCAGGCGGGCGCTGATCGGCGGCTTTCACCGCGGCCGGGTTGGCCTGGTCTGGGGCGGCCTTCGACCCGCCCTCTGTCGCCCCGGTGCTGGTTCCTGAGGTGGCCAGCGCCGCCGCCGGTTGCCGGTCAGCGCGGTGGGTGACCGTGCCGCTCCGATCAGCCGTCGCCGCCGACGTCGCTGGTGGCGGGCTCGCCTCGCCTTCCCGACACCCAGACAGCGAGGTGCTGACGACCCAGAGCCCGACCAAGGTGGCACTAACGGCCCAGAGCCCAGGCAAGACAGTCGTTTCCAGCCAAGCCATGCCGGCCAGAGCATACCGAGCCCAGTCGGAGGCGTCAGGTTTCGCGCAGCGGCCCGGTCGTGGCTACTTCTTGGGCCGCAGGATGATCCGCTTCTTGCAGTTGGCGTTGACGTTGGCCAGGGCCGTGCCCTTCTTTGGCCCCGAGCACTTGTACATCGCCGAGCGCGCCTGGCTGCACCGTTTGGCCAGGGCGTGAGTGATGGCTGCGTTGCAGGAGGCGGTCCCATCAGGGGGCTTGGTGGTGGTCTTGGTGGTGGTCTTGGTCGCCGTGGCCGTCGGGGGCGCCGTCGCCGTCGTCTCCGGTGTGGCACCGCCAGCGGCGGTGGTGTCCGGCGCAGCGCCGCCAGCAGAGCCCAGCCCCGAGCCGCCCTCACTGCCCCCGGCTGGCTCCACCGTGGTCACGGGGATCAAGGGCTCCTCATCCGTCTCATCGTCGTCATCCCCGGAGCTGACCGCAAAGACGATGCCCACGACCAACCCCGCGGCGAGCACGCCGGCGCCAGCGATGTACAGTCCTTTGCCACCCCCTCCGCCGCCACCACGGGACGCGCGTGGCGCGGCAGGCACGGCTTGGCCGCCAGCGGCGGGCACATTCTGTGCAGCGGCGCCTGCGGCTCCCATGGCGGGGCTCGGGGGCGGCCCCGCTGCTGGCGGGCCGCCCATTGCATATGCCGGTTGAATGAAAGGCTCGCCGATTTGAGTGCCCCCCGGCCGGGCTGCGCCGGCTGCGCCGGCCGCCGGTGGAGCCGTGAAAGCCTCGGTGGCGCCGGCCGCGCCGGCGGTGACGGCTGCTACAGCTGGTGCCACCGCGGCTGCCGGGCCGGCCGCAGCGTTCAGCTCCTTGTAGAACTCCTTGGCCGTGTCCTGGCGCTTCTCCTGCTTCTTGGACAGGGCCCGCATGATGGCGGCCTGCATGTGCGGCGGGATTTGCGACGCCATGGGGCCGGTCTGCTCGAACGGGCAGGGCTGCTCCGTCATGTGTTTGGTCGCCCACTCCCAAGCCGTGTTGGCTTCGAAGGGCAACTGGCTGGTGAGCATCTCGTAGGCCATCACGCCGAGCGAGTAGATGTCGCTACGACAATCGAGCTCTTTTCCGGTGAACTGCTCGGGGCTCATGTAGGGTGGCGTTCCCAGCACCATGCCCGCCTGGGTGAGCTTCTGCTCCTGAGCCGTGTCGGAGGCGTCGTGGCGCTTCGCGATGCCGAAATCGAGCACCTTCACGAAATCTGTCTCGCCGGCCCGGGTCGTCAGGATGACGTTCTCGGGCTTGAGGTCCCGGTGCACGATCCCGATGTCGTGGGCCTCTTGGAGCGAGCCGCAGATCTGCTTCATGATCTTGTCGACCCGCTCGAAGCTCATCGCACCGTTCTTCTCGATGTCTTCCGAGAGTGGAGCTCCATCGACGTACTCCATGGCGATGTAGAGGTCGCCCTCGTCGGTTTGGCCGAAGTCGTAGAACTTGATGGTGTTCGGATGCTCGAGCTCGACCACCGTTCCGCACTCGCGCATGAAGCGCGCGATCACTTGGGGATCTTTGGAGAACTCTTGCAGCAAGGTCTTGACCGCGACCTTGCGGACGGCGGTGCCCATCTGCTGCTCGCCGATGTAGACTCGCCCCATGCCGCCCTCGCCGAGCAGTGAGGTGATGCGGTAGCGACCGCCGACGACCGAGTTGATGAGCGGGTCGTCGTCACCCGCCTGGGCGACGGGCATCAAGGCGCCACATTTCGCGCAGTAGCGAGCGCCGTCGACGTTTTCGTGATCACACGCCGGGCAGTTCATGCGATTGTGTCTACTCCACAGGTAGCGGTCCCCAGGCCAGGATGGATGCCGCCGTAGTCGAATCCTCCTGCGAAGCATGGCAAGTCGTGGCCCTGATAGCAAGCCGGCCATCGGCGGTCCGGTCTCGGGCCAGGTGCTGGATCAGATAGGACAATGAGCTTCTTCTTGACACAGCCGAGGTGAGCAGATAAAAGCCCACCCCCCTACACAAAGGCATGTCCTGTGCATGAGACTGGGTAGGACTAAAACCTACACTTTGCTTAGCGGCCAATGCGGGTCGCTTGAGCTCTTGATCGATGGCCTGATTGCACTCACGTTGACGACCACTAGGTCGTCCCTGAGGAGGGTTGAAGTATCGATGGGACGAAGGACACGCTGGCGTAGCTCAACCGGTAGAGCACCTGCCTTGTAAGCAGGGGGTTAGGGGTTCGAGTCCCCTTGCCAGCTCCGGCAAGGCTGCGGCGTCGCGCCGCGGTTCTCGTGGGAGCCACCCGCCAGCAAAGTTCGAGACACCAAGAACGATTCGTCCACCTGGAGGATTGCCCGAGTGGCCAATGGGAGCGGACTGTAAATCCGCCGGCTTATGCCTACGTTGGTTCAAATCCAACATCCTCCACGACGCTGTGACCGGTCTCATCGACCAAGCCACAGCGGGCGGCGCGCCCCGGAATCAACGGGGTGGGCTGTCGGCAGCGGGAGTAGCTCAGTTGGTAGAGCTTCAGCCTTCCAAGCTGAATGTCGCGGGTTCGAATCCCGTCTCCCGCTCTCGTCGGTAGCACCACAGGGTGCACGACCCAGGACAATCGCCAGAGGCGCCTGATGGTGCCAGCCACTGCCCACCTAGCTCAGAAGGTAGAGCACGTCCTTGGTAAGGACGGGGTCATCGGTTCAATTCCGATGGTGGGCTCTCGAGGAACCCCCGGGACCACTCCCGAGGCGACCAAAGGTCCCTGCACACCCCAGGTCCCTGCACACCGAAGAACACTGCAACCGACCGTTTCGATGACGAGGGTTCGCTACTAATGGCCAAGGAGAAATTCGTCCGCAACAAGCCCCACGTGAATGTCGGCACGATCGGTCACATCGATCATGGCAAAACGACGCTCACTGCGGCCCTTCTGGTGGTGCAAGCCAAGGACAAGATGGCGGAGATCAAGAGCTA
>JAUVCD010001089.1 GCA_030590865.1 Myxococcales bacterium
GGGCGCAGGCTCCGTCGCAGATCTCGTTGATGTTCTCCAGCTTCAGGTTCATCCGACCGAGTTGTTGGCGGAGAAACTCCCCGGTTCCGGAGGCGCACTTGTTGCCCGAGTAGGTGTTGACGATTCGCCCCTGGCGGTTGAGGACGTAGACCACCAGGTCCTCACCGCCCATGGACACCACTGCGCGAGGCTCGAGCTTCAGGGCCGCGAGGCCGCTCTCGATGGCCACTGCGGCGATCACCTCGGGAAGATCGAAACGATGACGCCCCTCGGTCCCGGTGACGAGGCCCTGAAGCGGAAGGGCTGCGGCCACGCCGAGGTCGTCGAAGAGCCGCGTCAGCGTGCCGTTCAGATCGCCGTCGTGAGGGAGCATCGCCTGCTCGATGCTGCCTGACTGATCGTGCGAGAGCAGGCAGAGCTTCAGGGTGGTGGATCCAATATCGATTCCGAGTGTCTTGGTGGTCATGGCTTGTCGTCGTGCAATGCCCCGGAGCACGCTTTCAGGCGGATAGGCCTACTAGCGCCCTCTCGGCGGGGCTGCACGCCTTAACCTAACGTCACCTCATGGGCGATGGGACGAGCTCTCGCTGCCGAGGGCAGCGAGGTCGTGGGTCGTTGCGATTCAGCTGGGCGTGCTATGCCTTGGCCCAGCGGCGGGTAGGAGCGACGCGCCTCCTTTGCCCCCGCCGTGGGGAGTTGCGTCATGCCGCCGCTGTCACCCTGGTCGTCCCTTCGTCGATGCCGCCCGTGGCGGCGTGGGCTGGCTGCTCCTATCGCCGCCCTCGCGCTGCTCTGCCTGCCGCTGCATTCGTGCTCCGAGGACAGCACTACCCCCTGGGACGGAGGTGCAGCGGGCGGAGGCGCGGTGGACGCCGGCGTGGATGGCTCGGTGCCCGTCACGGACTGCGATTGCCCGAGTGCCAGCAGCGAGGAGCCGTGCCTCGGCACCACGGTGAGCTACGTCCTACAGGGGGACGGGTCGCTGCCGCAGTCGGCCATCTCCTTCCAGTTCGAATGCGACGGCGGGCCCTGCGCCTGCGGACGCTTCGCCAACGAGTACGACTACTGGGTGGCGCCGCCGACCGCCGGGGGACAGGTCCGCATCGTGTCCATGTCCCCCGCGGCTGTGGGGGAGGCCGACGAGAGCCTGCGCAACGGCTGGGTGGCCAACCCCTCGGCCGTGGAGGAGACCACCTATATGGACGGTCGGCTAGGCGACATGGCCGACACGGGCCGCCCCCTGCGCCCCAGCGCCACCGATCCCTTCGTCGTGGACACGGCGACCACCGAGGTCACGACAGTGGTTAAGTCCCACTCCATGCTCGAGACCGGCGACACCGACTGCGGGGGCACCGATGACACCACCGAGCTGTCGCGCCACTGCTTCTGGCAGGCGGCCGTGCTGACCGTGCTCCACCAAACGCCGGCAGACGCGGGCGCCACGGTGTTTCGGCCGCCGCTCACCGGGCCCGAAAAGCCCCTGCTGTCGGTGAACGACGTCGACTTCGACCTGCTCCCCAACCTGCCACGACCCGTGCGCGCCGACGGCACCGAGGTCACCGAGCCCACCTGGGAGGACGCCGTGGCGCGGCTCGGGCCGCCCAAGGTGGAGTGGGGAGCGACGGGCAACTACCCCTACTGGCAGTACATGCCCCCCATGTACAATTTCGGCGGGAACGTGAGCGGCTACCCGCCCCGCTCCACGGCGCCCTTGCTGAACGCCATGCAGCTGCTCGCCATCGACGGCGCGGGCCACGAGGCCGACAAACGGCTGCTGGCCATCCGGGCGGT
>JAUVCD010001097.1 GCA_030590865.1 Myxococcales bacterium
GGCAGCACCCAGGTGTTCCGCATCACGATGGTCGGCCATAGCGCCTGTTTCGAGGTCACCAGGCGCGCTCCCAGCGGAGCTCGCGCCATGCATAGGTGACCGTCCGTGAGCTTGGCTCCGAAATGACCACGCAGCAGCGCCTCGAGCTGAGGGGAGGTCTCCACCTCCACGTCGAAGGCGGCGGCGACGCCGTCGATGGTCAGATCATCGTGGGTCGGTCCCACGCCGCCGCTGGTGAAGAGCACGTCGTGGGCAGCAGCCAAGCCGCGCACTTCGTCCGCGATGGCAACGAGGTCGTCGCGCACGATCACGACCCGAGCGAGGGTGATGCCAATCCCGTTCAGGGTGCGAGCCAAGACCACCAGGTTCTGGTCGGCGATCTTTCCGCTCAGTAGCTCATTACCGATGATGAGCGCCGCGGCGGTCTTGCGCTCAGTCATCACCGACCGAGCCATCACCGACCGAGCCATCACCAAAGGACCGCGTGCGTGGCTCGCCGTCCTCATCAATCCCCAACAGCTCTTCCACGCGCTTCTCAGCCTGGTCGAGCCGCTGCTGGGCGGAGCGAGCGACCCGAACCCCTTCTTCGAACAGCTGGAGAGACTCTTCGAGCGGAAGCTCGCCGCTCTCCAGGCGCTGCACGATAGTGCTCAGCTGCTCGGCCGATTGCTCGAAGGACGGCGTCGGCTCCCCCTCCTCCAGCTTGGTTTTGTTCTCTTTGCGCTCCCCTTGCCCAGCCATCGACTCAAGGTTGTCCCGAGTCGGCTTCAGGCGCAAGGCGCACCGACACCGATCCAGTGTCGGTCAGCCCGGCAAGGATGATCACGCCGTCGGGAGCCGCCACCACGGGCAGTGCCAGGCCATCGGCTCGCACCACTTGGGCCAGCCGGGAGACCACGCGACTTTTCTGCTGCTCGCTGTTGGCTCTGAGCGCCACCCAGGCGACCTGGGTGCCATCCGGCGGCAGCTGCAGCTGAAAGCGACGACCGCCGAGAGCTGCTCGGGCCAGGGCGCGAGCAGTTGGATCGGGGTCCAGATCGCGAGCCATCTGGAGCGTTGCGGACCGAAGCTTCTCAGACCGCACCGACAAGGCTCGCAAAATCGCTCGCCTCACGCTGGGATCACTCTCGAACCGGTAGGCACCGGTCAGCAACGACACCGCGTCCTTTTCTGGGCTCAGCGCCAGTCCCAAGGCGACGTGGAGTCGCACCAGGGGATCGGTTCCCGCCAGCAGCGGCTCGAGCCGGCTGCGAGCCAGCTTGCTGTCTCGCACGGCCAGGCGGTAGGCAGCCAGGGGTGCGACCGGTCCGCCCAGCTCGGCCCAGCGCGCCAGTCGGGTCGTCGACACCCGAGGCGCACCCACCAGCAGAGCGAGCGAGGCGGCGGCTGTCAGATCCGAAGGCTCGTCGCCGGCACCACCACGCAAAGGCTCGGCGCTAGCGGCGGCTGCCCCAGCAGGAAACAGCTCACCCAGGGCGCTCAGGGCTCGGGTACCGACGGCGGCAGCGTAGCCGCGATGATGAAGCAACAGGGCATGAGCGGGATGTAGTTGCGGCTCGACCGTGACCTTCCAACTCTCTGAACCACGTTCTAATATGCGCATGGGGCTCGCGTGATGTCTGATGTGCTCGATGAACATCGGCAGTATCTGAGCGACACGCCGCGGCTCGACGCCTATGCGGCCGCCCTGTCCGAGATAGTGCAACCCGGTG
>JAUVCD010000237.1 GCA_030590865.1 Myxococcales bacterium
CATCGACTTGTACAGTCCGCCCAGATCGGTGGCATTGATCTTCCCGGTCTGCCGCAGCACCGCTCCCATGGCCATGAAGAGCAGCCCTTTGAACAAGACGTCGGCAAAGGCGTGAGCCGCAGCGCCGTTCACCGACAGCTCAGTGCCGATCCCAATCCCGACCACCATGAAACCGACCTGGTTGATCATGCTGTAGGACAGCACCCGCCTCAGGTCGTTCTCGATGACCGCATAGAAGATCGGAAAGGCTGCCATCGCGGCCCCAATCCAGATCAGCTCCTCGGTCCCGGCAAAAGTGCGAGCCAAGGCGTAGACCGCCGTCTTGGTGGTGAAGGCGCTCAGGAACACGGTGCCGGCAACGGTCGCCTCGGGATAGGCGTCAGACAGCCAGGAATGCAGCATTGGCCAGGCGCAGTTCACGCCAAAGCCGAAGAAGATGAGATAAGAGCCCGGGGAGCCGAGGACGAGGGGCCCGAGCTCCAGGCTCCCGTGCTCGTGGGCATGAAGCAGAATGCCGAACAGGAGGATCACTCCCCCGACGGCGTGGATCACGAAGTACCGTAACCCGGCATTCCACGACCGCTTCGTCCCCCGGGCCCAGATGAGCAGCGTCGAGCTCAGGGTCATCATCTCCCAGAAACAGAAGAGCGTGAGATAGTCGCCGGCGAAGAGCACCCCCAATGCGCTGCCTGCATAGACTAGCCCGCTGACCAGCTCGACCAGCCGGTTGTCTGCCATCGCATAGAGCAAGGTGACGAACACGGCTATGTGGAAGACGTAGCCGAAGACCAGGCTCAATCGATCGACGGTCAGGATCAAAAGCTCGAGGTCCAAGAACCGCAAGGCCACCAACGTCCCGGCCGGCGCTTGGGCCAAGCCGAGCAGATTGATGAAGCCCAATACCGGGAGCAGCAGGACGAACCCTTGCCGCAACCGGCCGCGCAACAAGGGCACGACTAAGGCCCCGAGGATGAGGATCAGCGCCGGCGGCAGGTGGCTACTCATAGTAGTCCTCGTCCCGCTTGGCGGCCGGTCGCAGGACGTGCTTGGCCACTAGCACCAACAACACGCAGGCGACGAAACCATAGGCGGCATAAAACCCGGTCGCCTGTTCCCAGGCAAACTCGCCGTGCACCGACACGAACAGATCGATCACGATCAGTAGCCCGCAGAGGGCGAACAACCCCCAGATCACCAGCTTCACGCGACCTGGTCGGTCGAAGAAGTGCTGGCGCTGCTGCCGGTCGTCCTGTTTCACAGCTGGGCTACCTCCTCCTCAATGCGCGCCGCCAGAGTAGAACGCCATCACCGCGGCCAGGTAGATCAGGCCGACGGCGAAGACGACGTAGAAGACCGGTCGATAACCGGGCACGGCCTCGTGATGGAGCTCCATCCGCTCTGAGTGCTGCTCACCATCTTTAGTCACTGACCACCTCCGGTCGTCGCTACGACCACCATCTGAGCTAGCCTCAGAAACAGATCGGGCACGAAGAACAGCGCAATGGCGCCCAGCGCAGTCACCGTCAGAGCGGCCACCATCATCGTCGGAGCCTCCACGAGCCCGCCCTCGTTCGAATCCGCCTTGCCCGACATGCCCGGTGGCTTCCGGAAGAACGCCCGATGCACGATGGGCAGGAAGTAGCAGGCGTTCAGCACCGTGCTCCCAGCCAGCACCGCCAGGATGGGCAGCTGCCCTGCCTCGATGGCACCGCGAGCCAAATACCACTTGCTGATGAACCCCCCGAGAGGCGGAATGCCGATCATCGACACCGCGGCCACTGCGAAGGCCCCCATGGTGAACGGCATCTTCCGGCCGATACCGTCCAGCTCACTGATGTTCTTCTTGTGGCTGGCCACATAGATGGCCCCAGCAGCGAAGAACAAAGTGATCTTCCCGAAGGCATGGATCACGATGTGCATGATGCTGCCCAAGACCGCCGCCGGGGTGAGCAAGGCCGCACCGAGGACGATGTAGGACAGCTGACTGATTGTCGAATAGGCCAGCCGGGCCTTCAGGTTGTCCTGCTTGAGCGCAATGGTCGAGGCCACGATGATGGTGAAGGCCGCCACATAGGCCAGGGCCGTGCCCAGCCCGAGCTCGTCGAGCAAACCGGTGCCGAAGACGTAGAGCACCACCTTGACCACCACGAAGACGCCGGACTTGACCACCGCCACGGCGTGGAGCAACGCGCTGACCGGGGTGGGAGCCACCATCGCCGCCGGCAGCCAGGAGTGCAGTGGCATGAGTGCCGCCTTGGTCGTGCCGGCGATGAACAGGACGAACAAGATAGTCAGAAACAGCGGCGACCCGTGACCGGCGAGGATGCCCCCAGCCTTGAAGTCCAAGGTTCCGGCGACGTGGTAGGTGAGCACCACGGCGGCCATCAAGAATGATAGCGAGGTCCCCAATAGGTAGGTCAGATAGCGGCGTGCTCCGGCGAGCGCCTCCTCCGTCTCTTTGTGGCCCACCAGCGGAAAGGTGCAGAGGGTCAGCACCTCGTAGCAGACGAACATGGTCAGCAGGTTCGCCGCGAAGGCCACGCCAATGGTCGCCGAAAGGGCCACCGCAAAACACATGAAGTAGCGCGTCTGTTTGTGCTCCCGCTCGGCGCGAACGTAGCTGATCGAGTAGCAGGAGGTGACGATCCACAAGAAGGACGCCGTGAGCGCGAAGAAGATGCTCAGCGGGTCGACCTTGAACGCCACACTCAGTCCCGGGAACAAGGTGACGACTTTGGCCTCGAGCACCTGACCGGCCAGCACGGCGGGCAACATCGACAACACCAGAGCGAACTTGATGACCGCCGCTCCGATGGTCCACAGCTCTCGAACATTGGGCCGCGAGCTCGACAGACGGATCAACACTGCCGCGACCAGCGACACGCCGATGGCATAGAGCGGCGTATTGGAGGCTACCGACTCCATCAGCCGCCGCCCCCTAGCAGCATGGCGGCAGCCGCGCTGGCGATTCGCACCGGCACCATCGCCGCCACACCGAACACCACGCACAAGGTGGCCATGACGACCGTGGGGGCCACCATGCTGGCCGGGGCTCTGCCCGTACCCACCCAGCGCGGCACTATGGCCCGTCGGCTGTCAGGCCTCTTACCAAAGTAGATGCGCTCGATCAGCCGCCAGAAATAGACCACCGTGAGCAATGAGCTCAGCAGGATCACCGGCACGACATACCAGTGTCCGGCCTCCAAAGCGCCCAGGCAGAGGTACCACTTGCTGACGAAACCGACGGTCAAGGGCACCCCGACCATCGACAGACCCGCTACCGTGAAGGCGGCCATCGTCCAAGGCAGCTTGCGCCCCAAGCCATCGAGGGCCGATAGCTCCTCAGCGCCGCTGCGGTAGACCACCACTCCGGCCACCATGAAGAGCGTGCATTTCATCAGCGCGTGGTTCAGAAGGTGCACGATGGCGCCAGCCAGGGCCGTCTCGTTGAGCAAGGCGATGCCCAGCACGATGTAGCCAATCTGACCGACGCTCGAATAGGCCAGCATGCGCTTCAGCTTGGTTTGACTGATCGCCAGCACCGACCCCATGACGATGGCCACACAGGCCAATACCAAGAGGATCTTGGCGAAGGGCACCACCGCCAGATCGAACCGCCCGCGAAACACGGTGAACATCACCCGAATGAGGGCGTAGGCGGCCACCTTCGTCGACGTCGCCGCCAGCGCGGTACCCACCACCGATGGCGCATAGGCATAGGCGTTGGGCATCCAGACGTGGAGCGGAAAGAGGGCCAGCTTGAGGCTGAATCCCACAGCGAAAAACGCGAAGGCCGTGATCACCACACTTGAGTGCTGGACCCCCGGCAACAACTGCGCCAGGTCCGCCATGTTCAGCGAGCCCGTCTCCATATAGAGGTGCCCGATCCCCAGCAGGATGAAGGTCGCCCCCAGGGTCCCGAGGATCAGGTAGTGAAAGCAGGCTACCAGCGCCTCGCGACGCCGTCCTGATGCCACCAGCCCATAGGTCGCCAGCGAGCTAATCTCGATGAAGACGTACATGTTGAAGATGTCGCCAGTGACGACAATCCCCAGCAGGCCAGCGACCAACAGCAGGTAGAGTGCGTAGAACGAGGTGCGCCGATGCTCGTCGATCTCGTGCTCCACGCTTCTGGGCGAATAGACCACTACAGCGAGCAGAATGAACGACACCACCACCAGCACGAAGCCGTCCAGATAATCGACGATGTACTCGATGCCCCAAGGCGCGGCCCAGTTGCCCAGTCGGTAGCGAACCGTTTCGCCCTGGGTGACCTGCTGGACCAGACGTACCGAACATGCCAGCGAGCCAGTACAGGCCGCAGCCGCAGCCCCCCAGGCAAAAGACTGACGGATCCGGGCCAAGAGCGGAATGGTGACAGCGGTCAGCAGCGGGATAATGACCACCAGGACCGGCAGATGCCTCTCCCAGCTCATCTCCGCCAGGGCCTCATGCTTTCCTGCCGCCGCGCCTCCAGGATCTGATCTCCTTCGATGGTGCCGTAGGCGCGTTGGATTCGAATGATCAGAGCGAAGGCCACCGCCGTGGTGCTGACCGACACCACGATAGCGGTGAGGATGAGCACATGGGGCACCGGGTTGTCGTAGAGCCTGGCCTGCTCCCAGACGATGGGCGCCGTACCGCCGGTGACCTTACCGATGGTGATGTAGAAGAGGAACACCGCCGTCTGGAAGATGTTCATTCCGATGATCTTCTTGATGAAGTTGTGCTTCGCGATCATCGCGTAGAAGCCAATCACCGCCAGCAAGATGTAAGTGAAGAAGTGGTATTTGTTCAGGACGAAATCAATCATCGGCCCTTGCCTCTCCGGCGGCCCGCCCGTCCGTTGTCTCCTCCCGATCTCGACGGGACATCTCGAAGAAAATGGTGACCATGACGGCGGCTACGGTGACCCCAACACCGACCTCGATGCCGAAGATCCCGTAGTGACTCGCCAGGTGACGATCACCGAAGGGCAGCACGTTGTACTCGAGGTAGGCCCCTCCTGCGACCATGCAGCACAGCCCGACGCCGCCATAGATCAGCACGCCAACGCTGCTCAGAATGTCGCTCATCTTGCGCGACACTCGCTCTCGGCCGGCCTTGGCACCGAAGACGATGGCATAAAGGATGAAACTAGCACCGAGGATCACGCCGCCCTGGAAGCCGCCACCGGGACCGCTGTCGCCGTGGACGATCACGTAGAGGGCGAAGAGCTGAATGAAGGGGATCAGCAACCGCGAGACGGTCTGAATGATGATGTTGTTCACCCCGTCGTTCCTCCTCGCTTCGTCTCCTTACCGTGCTTGCGGCGACGCCGGCGTAGCAGCAGCATGACGCAGGTCCCAGCGGTGAAGATCACTGTCGTCTCACCGAGCGTGTCGTAGCCTCGATAGCTAGCGAGGACCGCAGTGACCATGTTGGTCACCGCGGTCTCGTCTTGGGAGCGATGGATGTAGCGAGGCGCCACATGGAGATTGGCCGGTGCCTTGGGATCCCCGAAGTTGGGCATTCCAAAGGTGCCGTAGATGAGTGCCAGCGCCATCAGCATCATCACCAGGGGAATGAACTTCATGCGCCGCCCTGGCCGGGACGGGGCTTCCTTGCGCCCAGTGTGACTGATGGTGGCAATCAGCAAGACCGTGGTAATGCCTGCACCCACCGCAGCCTCGGTGAACGCTACGTCAACGGCGTTCAGATCGGTCCAGATCACTGCCATGAGCAGGCTGTAGACCGCGAGGATCATGCCCGCCGACACCAGATTGCGCATCGATACCGCAGCCAGGGCTGTGACCACCAAGAGCGCCAACAGCAAGATCTCGGTCATGGCCGCTTGTCCCCCTTTTTCCAGGGCCGCTTGCCCACCACATAGGCCGCCCGCGCGACGGCATGGGTGGCCGTCGGATTGGCGATCATGATGAACAAGAGAATCAGCAGCAGCTTGACGCTCACCATAGTCAGCCCCTCGTGGACCATCAGCGCCAGCAGGACGAGCGACTGCCCGAGGGTGTCGCTCTTTCCGGTTGCATGCATCCGAGAATAGAAGTCAGGCAAGCGCACGATGCCGACGGCGGCGACGATGATGAAGAAACACCCGAGGGCGAGCAGCACACCAACCGTGCCCGTGCGAATCATCTCGAGGGCGTTCATCAGTCCAGCCCCCCAGACTCGCGGTACTTGAGGACGGCGATCGTGGCCAGGAAGTTGATCAGCGCATAGACCAGCGCGATATCGAGAAAATGGGGTCGCCCGAAGACGAAGCCGATCAGCGCGATCAACACCATCGTCTTGGTCCCGATCACGTTCGCCGCCAGCACCCGGTCATAGACGAGCGGCCCGCGGATGGCGCGATAGAGGGCCAAAGGGACGGCCAGGAGCACAACGATTGACGCCGCTTCAAACATCCTTGCGCCCGGCGTCCTCGATGTGAGCGATACGTTGGGCCATCTCCCCAGTCAGCAGCTCATCCGCAGCCTTTTTTGAGATGGCGTGGACCACAAACTCGCCATTCTCGTGGGCCTGGATGGTGACCGTCCCCGGCGTCAGGGTGATGGAGTTGGCCAGCGAGGCGATGGCCATGTCGTCTTTCAGATCAGTTTTGAACCGGATGATCCGCGGGTCGATGGGCATGCGCGGATGAAGCACCCGATAGGCCACGTCAAAATTGGCGGTGACGATCTGATACAGGAGCCAGGGTAGATAACGGATGAACCGGACGAGCCTGAGCATCCTCGTGCGGAAGGGCGTGGTCCCTGGATACAAGAGATCGGCAGACAGATGGGCCACCAACAAGCTGCTGATGATGCCGGTGACGATGTGGAACCCATCGAGGTAGCCCGACAAGAGCAGCCAGAAGGCAAACATGACCACAGTGGTCGCCCAGAACCTCAACGGGCCCTCCCTGCTTGGTCTGGGCTCAGCGACCTGTTGGAGCCCCGTCGCAGTCCGGCTGGGCGACCGCTGGGGACACCGCCGCGACACCACTGCGGCCGCGGGCAGCTTCGGTCCCCTGGCGGTAGTCCTAGCGCGTTTCGCGGCACGGTTTGCGCTGCTCCAGCTCGATCTTGGACGATGACAGCCAGGCCTGCCCCACAGCCTGCGTGGATAGGCACAGGACGTCTCGTACGCTGCCGGGTGTACCTGATGACCCGCCCATCGGCAATCACTCTTCGTGCGGGAAGAAGACTGTTATATCGCGACCATCGGACCGTTTATGACCTCCTGGCCGCCCGCCGGAGGTCGAGGCTCTGGTCGAGGTCGAGGTCGGTCTCCACCGTGCGACTAGCGCCAAACCCTTAGTAGGGGCACTGGACGCGGCGAGCCACTTCAGCGTCGCAGGTCGTCAAATGGGGCGGCGGGCAGTTGCTCGGCGGGTAATACCAACAGCTTCCGTCGGGCATCTTACGAACGTTGGGCGGCAGCGGCCGTGGCGGTGGCGGCTGCCGGTGGCTGGTCGAGCCGCAGCCCATCGCCAGCACCGCGGCCAGCAGCGACAACAAAGTGAGCAGGACGACGAGTCGCCCTGCCCCGGTGGTGGACTCAGGCGCTGGGGCCACTAGCCTCAGCCTCCCGGCCGGCCCGTTGGCGGCTTGGGCACCCGCGAGCTGCCCGACTTCTGCGCCTTGGGCTTCATCGGGTAGACCTTCTCCGCGTGGGCCCCGAAGGCGCCTTTGGGATCCTTCACGTCGACCACCACCTTGATCGGCGTGGCGTCGGTGAGCGGCTCGGTCAGCTCGACCTCGAAGGTCCGAGTCGTCAAACCACCGGGCAGGGTCGCTAGCACTTCCCGCAGCTCGCCCTTCTTGAGCTTGGCGGTCTTGGGCAGCTCGATGCTGATGGCGGCTGGCGCATTGAGCTCTTGGGGCGCCTTGATCTGCGCCTCAATCTCGAACACGCCGGCCTTGTCAGGCACCTTGGTGGGGGTGACCAGGGTCAACACGAAGGGCGCCTCCATACCGACCAGAGCTGACTGCTCGAGCTCCGAGGCAGGCGGCAGATTGCTCTCCTGAGCCGGCTGCGCCTCCTCGGCCACAGGCTCCGGCGGAGCCGGTGCAACCTGAGGCGCTGGTCCATCGCTGCTGTTGCATGCCGTTACCGCTGCCGCGAGCGCGGCGGCGAGCACGATCGTCGAAAACTCACGCTTATCCATTTTGTTCTCCGTGACTTCGAGTATCGGTCCTGCTGCCTGACGCCCTAGGGGCACAGCTCGTTGTTGTCCCAGGGATAGCCAACATCGCTGGTCACCGCATCAATTTGTGCCTGGGTCGCGAAGCCGCCGCACTTCATCGCATCGAGGTAATCGATGAAGTCCACCGTGTGGTAGCCGCGGTTCTGGGTGCCCAGCAACCGCTGACTCCGCATGGTGTCGGCCACTGGCGCCTCACCCAGTCCCTGAGGCGTCTTGGCGTTGGTGGACGCCCAGAACGACCAGAACATGGCCGAGACGTAGTTCTCGTTGATCTCCTGGTCGATGGGTCCGTTCGGATCCGGTCCCTCCAGCGCACCGCCGCTGTAGTTGATGGCACCGATGTCGACCCAGAAGGTCGTCCCGTTCTTCTTGGTGAAGTAGATCGAATCGTTGTCGCTAGGACTCTTGGAGATCTGCGACTGACCCACGAAGGTGGCCCAGCCCTCGCTATAGGCCAAGCCCGGTCGAGACGGCGCGTTGACGTAATGAACCCCGCCTTCACCAGGGGACTTGGTGTAGCTCGCCATGACCCAGTGGCCGAACTCGTGATTGATCACGCTCTTGGCCCACATGGTCGGGCTATCCTGCGAACCGCTGATGCACATCGAGGTGTCGTAGTGATCGGTGAGGCTGTTCTGGGTGTCGTAGGTCACATTGGCCCCGCCGCCGATGGGCGGCACGAAGCAGTTACCGCAGTTCCACTCGGTGCCGTCCTGCCAGAAGATGACGGTGCTCAAGGCCTGGATGCCTGGGTACAGCCCCTCGTAGCGGAAGATTCCATAGTCGATCCACTGGTAGATGTGGGCCACTCCCGAGTGGTCTGCGATGGCGATGGTCTGGCTGCCCAGATCCTCGATACCACAGTCACCAGTGCCCTCGGCGCAGGTCTCGAATCCCCAGTACCAGTACTCCTCCGAGGCCTGGTGGAGCGCGTCGTCCGAATCGCTCTTGGCGATGGCCATGCGCGGCTGGCCGTTGTTGTCGAAGAGCATCGGCCAGAAGTAGAGGAAACAGTTCTCGTTGACCGGCACCGATAGCTCGATGTCCCAGTCGCCGGGGTTCGCTCCACCACCGCCCGGGCTGGTCAGCCCCATGCCGATCATGTCACCGGTAGAGTTGTCGTAAACGGTGACGAAGAAGTCGACCGCACCCTCCGCCTGGGGGGTGGAGTCGAAGTCGGTCAGACCTGAGTTGGGGAGCAGATACTCGTACTGGAGGTTGCCTCGCAGGTGGATCCCCGTGCTGCCGGCATTCGACAGGCACTGAGCGCCCTGCCCTGGTTGGGAGAGGCACTGGTCGGTGCCGCAAGGTGTCGGGACCCAAGCCGCGTTGTCGCAGGTGAGCAGCGTGCTCGAATCCTGGCACATCGACTCGCCCGGCCGGCAATCGCCGATCAGCTCGCAGGCGGCGCCATTGACGCCGATGGCACACTGCTCGCCTGGCTGGCAGGTGGTTTCGATCACCTCAGGTGCCTCGCCATGACCGCCCAGCTCGAAGCAGGCTTGAATGGTCGTGTCATCGAGGCAGACACCAGTGGTCGGCACGCCGTTGCAGGGATCGTTGACCGTCCCCCCGGTGCCACCTCCGACGCCACCGCCGCCTTCGCCGCCAGTCTCTTCGACGAACACGCAGCCCGTGAGCACAACCGCGCCAAGCAGTGCGAAACCAGTACGCATTATTCCTCCAATCAAGTCATGTTACGGCGGCGAGCGCCGATTCTTCCCGTCAACTCGCAAAAATTCAGCCCCTGGGTCTACTTGGTGCCCGGCTGGGGTCGCCCGCCTGGCGGTGCCGGAATGCCGCGCCCGGTCTTGGTGGTCTTGGTGGCGGTCGGCTTGGGTGGCGGCGTCGTCTTGGTGGTCGTGGGCGTCGGCGGCGGCGTCGTCTTGGTCGTCGTAGACGTCGGCTTGAATGGCTTGAAGCCTACCGTGCCCGTGTTGGTCGTGGTCGCCGTGTTCGTTGGCGTGGGAACGGTCCCAGTATGCTTGGGGTAGACAGCTGTCTTGTCGCCCATGGTGGGGTTGGTCGCGTCGTCAGCGCTGCCGGCGTCCTCGCTGGCCGCCTCCGCCGTCTCTTCGCTGGGCTCCGATTCGGCCTGCTCAGTCTTGTCGGGCTCGTCTTCCTCGTCGCTCTCACTCTCGTCGTCGTCCGACTTGTTACAGCCAGCAATGGCCACCAAGCCAGCCACTGCCACGACAGCTCCCCAGCGCAACAATCTTCGCATGTCTCCTCCGCCCCGCGCGCGCGCGGGCACTGTGCAAGATGATCGCGAATGCCCCCAGCTGTCAACCCGAGCTAGGGGGCCAGCATGTTTCTGGCGACCGCGCCGTAATCTCGGCGCTGGCGAAGGGCTCGCGCGCCCTTCGCCCCGCCAGGGGCGCGCGAGACCGGAGCGCCCGTGCACGGGTGACGCGCTCACCGAGTGCGTCGGGACCCGAAACCGTGAGCGCAGCGAGCGAGGGCCGGGAACTAGATGCCGAGCAGCTGGATGGCCAGCCCACTGGCGGCGATGGCACCCCCGGCCAGGGCGTGCATGTAACGATCGAGCGAGTCTAGGCCTCGCCAGCGGAGCCCCAGGTGACCCAGCGTGACCAGCCCCAACATGGTGCCGATGGTGGCGGCGGCAAACACCGCAACAACCGCGGCAACCACCCACCAGCTGTGCTCGAAGGCCGGCACGATGAGCAGGGGGATCAGCACCTCGCAAGGACCGAGCACGAAGACCACGACCAGCGCGAACACCGTCAGTGCCTTGCCACGGCCACGGCGCGCCCCTTCATGAACATGGAGGTGGTCGCCTAGATGAGAGTGATCATGATCATGCTGGGTGCCATTGGCGTGGGTGTGAAGATGGCGATGGCGCTTGCCGCGCAACCCTCGGTAAACGCCCCACACCATGTAGGCCAGCCCAAAGCCAATCAGCAAATTGGCCGCCAGGCCCCCGCGGGTCTCCTCGACCCACTGCACCTGCCGCAAGGCGACCCCCAAGCCGATGCCTACAATGCCGATCACGACCGATGAAAGGACGTGGCCCAAGCCGCAGGCACCGGTAATCAAGAGCAGCCTGCGCAGCGACCAACCCTGAGCCCGGGCGATCACGACGAAAGGCAAGGAGTGGTCGACCCCAACCAAGGTATGGACGAACCCCAAGGTCGCCGCAGTGCCCAGCAAAATGAGTGTCGTCTCGTCCATCGTACCCTGCCTCGGCCACCGAGCTGGCGAGCTCATCATAGCGGCTCGCCTGGCTTGCGGCCACCGACGGCAACCACCGGCATCGCAGCAGGAAACCGGCGCGCGTTGCTCGCCGTCGCCGCGCCAATGGGATAGCAACAGGTGATGACAGCCCCGACCTTGCTCGATCAATTGCAGGCGACCTCCGAGCTGGTGCTCGAGACGGCCGAGACCGAGACCATCCGCCAATTCGGCGCCCAGCATGTGAGCCTCAGCGCCTCGGGCATCACGGCGGCCGCGCAGCTACCCGAGCACGAATCGCTAGTGAGTCAGGCGCTGTCCTGGGCCCAGCTGGCGGTAGGCAAAGGCGGCAACCGCAAGCTGGTGGCCATCCGGGCGGTCGAACGGCTGGCCGTCGAGTTTGCCCGCGAGATGGTTGGGGTCGTGCCCGGCCACGTCAGCATCGAGGTCGATGGCCGGCTGGCCTACAAGCGCCGCCAGCTCATCGATCGCACCCGTGTCCTGGCAGGTCAGCTCGCCGAGTCAGATGCTCCATTGGAGCGGTTCCGCTTCAAGATCCCCGCCACCTGGGAGGGGATCCAAGCGGCGGCCAAACTGCAGAGCAAGGACGGCATCCGCTGCCACATGACCTTGGTCTTCGGCACCCATCAGCTCGCCGCCTGCGCCGACGCCGGGGTGGATATCATCGCTCCGGCGGTGGGACGCATCACCGACTGGCACAAGAAGAACGACGGGGTCGACGGCTATGCGGCCAGCGATGACCCAGGGGTGGCTGCAGCCGCGGCGATGGGCGACTATCTGACCACTCATGGCTACAGCTCGAAACTGATGCCGAGCATGTTTCGAGGGGTGCAGCAGGCCCTCGCGCTGGCTAGCTGCGAGCTGCTCTGCCTTCCCCCAAAGCTCTTGTCACTGCGGCCCGCCGAGGGCGAGGCGACCAAGCCCGTGACGGCCCCGCCGCATCCCACGACCGCCGTCGACAAGCTCGAGGTTGACGCAGCCAAGTTCCAGTCCCTCCACGCCGCCGACCCGGTCAGCTCGAACAAGCTCCAGAGCAGCGTCAAGAACCTGAGCTGGGCGGTGGTGTCTCAGGAAAATCAGCTCGCCAATTGGATTAGCAAGCAGCAAGGCGAGGCCGCCGAGCTGTCGACCCTCGCCCTGTTCGGCATCTGGGACCACGACGGCGACGGCTTCATCGATCGGGAGGAGTGGTGCGGCACCGAGGAGGTGTTCAACGCCTTGGACCGCGACAACAACGGCCGCATCAGCCTCGAGGAGATG
>JAUVCD010001009.1 GCA_030590865.1 Myxococcales bacterium
CGGTGATCCCGCGGGATACGATGAGCATCTCTCTCCGAATCCCAACGATCGTGCTGGCAGTGGGATGCGTCGCCACCGCATGCTCAAACGACGAAGCGGCACCATGCACCGTCTGCTCCTGTGACTCGACCGATGCCGGTACCGACGGTTCGGACGACGCTGACGCAGGCGAACCTGACGCGGGCGAACCTGACGCATCCGTGCCGCCGCCGGGCCCGTTCCGAACAGTATCCGACCTCGGAGAAGAGGAGCTGGCAGGCACCCAGGGAACGATCAGGCCGTCGGTGGCCGTCGATGGCAGCGGACAGCCTCACGTGGCGATCAACGACGGCGACGACCTCTCGGTGCCGAACGTCTATCTCTACCACCGGATCGACGATCTGTGGCAGGGCGGGCTGCTGGCCCACGCAACGGCCTTCCATCCCAGCACGACGATCATCGAAACGCCGCACATCGAGATCGATCCGGCCGGCCGAGCATGGATCTCGGCTCATCTGTTTCAGGCCAATGTCGAGGATGCCTGTGGCCAGGCCGTCTTCTTGATCCAAGACGTGGCTACCGCGCCGACGTTGTTGTGGCAGCAGCGTTTCTACGTCAACTGGGGCTTTGGCCATCTAGCGACTGACCCTCATCATCCCGACCAAGCGGTCGTGATGAGCCGGGATGGTGCGTACCAGGTCCTGTCCGACGCGGGGGACGTGGTTGATTCTGGCCAGATGTTCATTGGCCAGTCGGGCGAGAAGCTCCGCTTCCGCATCCATCCACGGGCCGGGCAGGAGGGGGTCTGGCACGGGGTCATGGGGGGGTGGAGTCAAGACTCGAGCAGCTACCAGAACTCGCTCCGTCACGCCCAGAGCCTCGAGCCAGTCACCTGGGCAGACTATGCCTGCTATGGGGAACAGGGCGACGACAGAAAACACCCTTCGGTGGGCATTGACGCGGTTGAGCCCGAGGTGGCCTATATCGCCTCCCGTTACGATCCCGGCGTCGTGATCAACATCTGGAACGGCTCGGAGATGATTCACCCGACGTGCTCGCTGCACGTCGTAGACACGTCGGCCACGAACCACGGCAACGGCTGCGACCGTTTCGGGCCGCAGTGGACACCAGCTCGCGGCGGCGGTGCTTTTCTTTGCTGGACCACGAGCGACTCGAAAATACGTCTGACCTACGTGCACGCAGGCGGTTTCGTCGATGGGCCTATCGATGTCGCCGATGGTCGTGCCTGCGCCATGGCCACAGACGCCGAGGGGAGCGTGCACATGGTCTATGCGCGAGATGGCGTACGATACCGGAAGCTCGAGACCGAAGCGGTCGCTTTGCCCTAGCCACAGTGCCGCCGCCCCGGGGGTGCGGGGTGTGCGTGACGAAAGCACCGCGTTGTGCGACGGTGCGCCGCGCATCATCATGGCCTCCTCAAACCAATCGACGTTCTCCTTCCCCTCGGACGACGGCACCGCGCTGTGGGTCCACCGCTGGCTGCCCGACGGCCCCCCCAAAGCGATCGTGCAAATCGTGCATGGCATGGCCGAGCACGGCGGGCGCTATGGCGGGCTCGCCGAGGCGCTCTGCGCCGCCGGCTATGGCACCTATGCCCACGATCAGCGGGGCCACGGTCGCTCGGTATCGGAGGGTGAGGAGCTGGGACACATGGCCGATTCCGCCGGCTGGGACCGCGGCGTCTCGGACATCCATCTGCTCAACCGGCACCTCGCCCAAGAGCACGGTGAGCTGCCGCTGCTCTTGCTGGGTCACTCGATGGGCTCGCTGATGCTGCAGCAAGTGCTGGCGCAGCACCCTGAGGACGGGTGCGGTTTCGCCTTGTCTGGGACCAGCGGCAGTCCTCCAGCCATCGCCACCGCTGGCCGTCTGGTCGCCCGCATCGAGCGAGCCCGGCTGGGAAAGCGGGGCAAGAGCGGACTGCTCAACGCACTGTCCTTCGGGGACTTCAACAAGGCCTTCCGTCCCACCCGCACCGACTTCGACTGGCTGTCCCGGGACGAAGCTGAGGTCGACGCCTATATCGCCGATCCCCTGTGTGGGGTTCAGGTGAGCACCCAGTGCTGGGTCGACCTGCTCGACGCACTTCCCAAGCTCACCACCCGAGCCAACCTCGCGAGGATCCCCAAGCAGAAGCCAATCTTCCTCATGTCCGGCAGTCGGGATCCTGTGGGCGACATGGGCAAGAGTGTGACGCAGCTGATGGACGCCTATCGGAACGCCTGGCTCACCGACGTGGAGATGAAGCTCTACGAGGATGGCCGCCACGAGATGCTGCACGAGACCAATCGCGCCGAGGTCACCGAACGGCTCATCGCTTGGTTCGATCGAATCGTCGAACAAGCCCGAGAATGAGCGGCAGCGCCTGGCAGACCATCGCCTGCGTGGCCTTCACGAGCCACT
>JAUVCD010000736.1 GCA_030590865.1 Myxococcales bacterium
TGGTCAGGTCGGCGCGCATGAAGCTGGTTTGCAGCGCGTCCACGTCGCTCAGATCGGCGCCGACCAGCTTGGCACCGCCCAGGTTGGAATCAGCAAGCGCCAGACCATGGGCTGACAGGCCCGACAGATCGGCCTCCTGCATCAGGCACTGGCGCAATTCGGTACGCTCATCCAGCTGGCAGCGCCGCAGATCAGCACCGCTTAGATCGCCCAGCTTGACCCTGGTGCCCCGCAGATCCGCACCCGAAATGGCGTTCGTCACCACCCGGCAGCTCGTCAAATCGAGCTCTGCCAGCTTCGCTTCGTCTAATGTCACGTCCACCAGTCGGGTATTGGCGAGGGTCGCGCCACGAAGATCGGCGCCGCTCAGATCGGCACCGGTCAGGTTGGCGCCTGTGAGATCGACGCCCCCGAGATCGGCGCCTACCAGGCTGGCCTCGGCCAGATCGGCCCCCGTCAGATCGGCGCCTTCGAAGACTACTTCGGTGAACCGCGCGCCAGTGAGCAGCGCACCGGCCAGCTTGGCCTTGCGCAGCCCAACGCGGGTCCATGAGGTGAGCCGCAAATCGACCGCCTCGAGCTCGGCTTCCGATAAGTCGAGGGCATCGATGTGAATCCCCAGCGCGCGACCTCGGCCCGCCAGCTCGAGCAAGCGCGACCAGCTCGTAACGACTTCGGTGTTCACCTACCCAATTCCTCCAGAGGAGCGCCGCGCACCATAGCAGCTTCGATGCCGACCGCGAACGCCGTCCCGGGACCGGGCACGGGTCTCCGTCCGCCCTCTTGATCACCCAGTGCCGGCTATCAACGGTCCGCTTGACGTCTTTGATGAGGTGGCCTTCGATGGGCTCCATGGCACGGGACATCAACGTTCAGATCGTCACCTCGGCTTTCGGGCCCGAGGATGTCGAGATCGCTCGGGTGGAAGGACACGAGCGGATCGGCCAGCTCTATCAATTCGACATCGAAATCGTGTCCAAGAGCGCCTCAGGCTACGATGTGGAGGCCATGACCGGCGTGCCAGCGGCCATGGTCTTCGTCGAGGAAGGAGCTGCGATCCGCCAGATCGACGGGCTGATCGTGCAGGTCACCGAGGGGCTCGACGAGCTATCGAGCCACCCGAGCTACCGGCTACGGCTGGTACCCCGCGCCCACGTCCTGACGCTCATCCGCACCCAGGAGGTGTTTCTGGATTGCACCGTGGTCGACGTCATCGAGAAGAAGCTCAAGCTGTGCGAGCTGGATCACGAGCTCTTGCTGTCCGGCGACTACCCGGAGCGGGAGTTCATCGTTCAATACGCCGAGACCGATCTGGCCTTCATTAGCCGCCTTTGCGAGCACGTCGGCATCAGCTTCTATCACGCTCGCGATGACGATCGCGTCAAGCTGGTCTTCACCGACGACAACCGCTTCCACAGGCTGGCAGAGGAGCGCCACGAGGTGCCGTTTGTCCCCCGGGGAGAGCACCTGGATATCTACGACCTGGACCGGGAGTCGAACATGATCCCACGGGTCTACGTGGTCTCCGATTACAACTATCGGACACCGCTCGTCGACCTGAAGGCAATGTGCGAGTCGCCGGTTGGCGCTGGTGGTGGAGTGGTCGAGCACGGCGCGCACTTCAAGACCACCGCCCAAGGGGAGGTGCTCGCCGCGATTCGCCGGGAGGCAGCAGAGTGCCGGCGCGTGCAACTCCGCGGCAAGACCGATCGGGCCGACCTCGGCGCTGGCGCCATGTTCGCGTTGACCGATCACCCACAATTTGCAGAATCCGATCTGCTGGTGACGGAAGCTCACCACGAGCTGCGCCAAGTGGCCGGGGGCACCTCGAGCGGCGACCTGTCCTACGTCAATCGCTTCGTGGCCGTGAGCTCGGCAACCTCCTTCCGGCCCGAACGGCTCACCCCTCGGCCCCGCATGCAGGGCATCGTAAACGGCATCGTTCTGGCCCGGCCGGGCACCGACGGCACTCAGCCTTGGCTCGACGGAGAAGGACGCTACACCGTCCGCATTCTGTTCGACACCGCCAGCCACGAAGAGAAGGCATCCCATGCGATGCGGATGGCCCAGGCCCATTCGGGACCAGGCTATGGCACCCACTTCCCGCTCCGACCTGGGGTGGAAGTGCTGATGGCCTTTATCGACGGAGATGTCGACCGACCCATCATCGTCGGATCGGTGCCCAACCCAGTCACGCCCTCGCCGGTGGTGGAAAACGAGTCACTACACCACCGCATCCAGACCGCAACGGGCGTCAAGCTCGAGTTCGAGGACGGGCGCTGATCACGTGATGTGAGATCCAGAAGAGTGCGCCCCCGCTAATCGGGGTGGCGAGCGGCGGACGCCAGCACGGTGATCAAGGCCTCGAAGTGCCGGCCCGAGGCCAAAGTAAAATGGGCCCGGCCAGGCTCGTCAGCAGTGGGCGGCTGATGACCGAGTCGCAGCGCATCGCTGGGTTTGGCGCTGTCGTGCTCGATGGGATCCTGTTGGGACAAGGTGACTTCGATGCGAAGCGTCTCCGCGCCAGCGCCGGTTGCACCCGTGAGGGCGAAACGACCAGCCCGTAGCAGCGCCATGGTGCGCTCGACGATGGCGCGCAGGTGGCTGGGCGTGTTCTCAGGCAGCGGCACCTCGACGATCTTTCCGTCATCGTTCAAGGTGATGGTGATCTCCAAGCGGCCTGCCGGGCCCAAAGGCAAACGGGACCATACAGGGTCAGCACTGACGGCGGCCGGGATGGCGCGGGCGAAGGCCGGAGCGAGGACTCGGAGGCCGCGACGCTCGCTCGCCGCCCCGTAGCTGCGACCCGGTCCTTGGCCACCGCTTCCCGCGCCGGCGGCATCCTCGGTCGAAGGGCTCGCGCCACCTTGGGCCTTCGGCGAGTCAGTCTGTCGCTGGGCGTGGGGCGGGGGTTCGCGGTCCACGCCAGACGCAGCGGCCGCCGGCCCAATCGACGACGGGACCGGCGACGTGACCGGCAACGCAGCCCTCGCCGTGAGCACCGGCACAGGCTCAGGCTCAGGGGACGCCCCCGTCTTGGCCGGTGCCGCTGGCTCGGTGCGGGTAGCCGGCGGCTCGGGCTTCGCCGCCTCCGCGGCACGACCACGACCGGGCTCGCCGTCGACTAACCCGTCGATGTCGAAGGTGTCTCCCGCCCAGACCCCATCGGACTGCTCGAGGCCCGGCTGTTCGGCAGCGGCAACCGCGGTGACGTCGCCAGCCACCAGCGCCACAGTGGTGACCGCCAACGCTGCATGGACCACCAGCGACACGACGAGGGCACACCAAGAGCTACGATCAGCCGACATCCTTCATGTAGGACACCGCTCTCACTCCACGGTTCCCACCAATACCAACGTGCCAGCAGCGCCTGAGGTCTAAACGACCGGCGGGGGCCGCTTGCGGGCGACCTGTGCTATGGCAGGACGAGATGAGGATGACCCAGGCGATCGAAATCGGACGGTACCGCGAGCTGAACGTGGTCGAGCTCGTCCCGGGTGGCGTGCTGCTCGGCGCTGACGGTCGCAAGCTATTTCTGCCATCCCATCTCGCGCCGAAGGACGTCGCAGTCGACGATCCGATCAAGGTGTTCATCTACGGCGACCACGACGGAGCCCCGCAGGCCACAACCCGAGTCCCCGCGGCGATCCTCGGCGAGTTCGCCTACTTGCAGTGCGTCTCGGTCACCCAGGCCGGGGCCTATCTGAGCTGGGGCGTACCGAAAGACCTCTACGTGCCGCCTGAAGAGCAGCAAACTCCCATAGTCGAGGGAGAGGGCTACGTGGCCGTGGTGTGCCTGGACAGGAAGGGCGAGCAGCTGATCGCCTCGACTCGGCTCACGCGGCATTTCGATTACGATGTGGAAGACATCGAACCGAATGACGAGGTCGACTTGCTCGTCTACGGCCACATCGACGCCGGCGTGCAGGTGGTGGTGGATCAGCGCTACCGTGGCCTGATTCATCGTGCCGACGTCTACGGTGAGCTTGCGAACGGCGCCCAGCTCAGCGGCCACATCCGCCAGATCCGGGAGGACAATCGGCTGGACGTGGTGCTGACCCGTCGCGGCATCGAGGGCATCCAAGACGCCCAGCAGGTCATCCTCGCGGCCCTGAAGGAAGCGGGTGGCTCGCTGCCGTTGGGCGACCGTAGCTCACCTGGCGAGATCAAGCGCGCCCTGGGCATGAGCAAGAAAGCCTTCAAGCGCGGCGCGGGCAGCTTGTACAAGGCGAGGCGGGTCGTGATCGACGATGGTCGCATTTCACTCGTCGACCCTGCTGACCGGTGACCTGGCTGGAAGAACGACGGCGCGGATGAGCCGAGCGGCGGCAGCATTCTGTCGCGCAGCGAGACATGCAGTGGCTTGCAGCGCCGCCGTCTAGAAAGAGACGAAGCGA
>JAUVCD010000894.1 GCA_030590865.1 Myxococcales bacterium
TCCCCCCATTTTCGCATATCAAGCGATTATGGCAATTCTGCCGAACGCGACATAGGGCGTTTATACGGCCTAGACTCTCAGTCCGTTGGCTCGGTGAGGGCCGTCAGACACTGCTGAAACGCACTATCAATTTCGTGGTGGCCACGAACTCCTCCGGGAGCTCACGCATCATGGGTATCGCTCCGCACCAGGTCAGCGACACCAGATCCCGATCCGGCTCGATGCGCACTGTCTGCAGCACCGGCTTGGGATGAAAGGTCTTCAAACCGGGCGGCTCAAGCGTTATTCGGGGCACCTCACCAGGTAGCCGGAAGCTGAGCTCCGGTTTGGTCGGATGCAGGTTGTGCAGCGCCACCCCCTCGTCACCTTTCAGCGCCGCTCTCGCCAGCCCCGGAGCAGCTCCCTGTTGCGCCCGCGGAAACACGCGATCGATCTTGCGCGGAGGCATGTCCACCAGGTCGTCACCGTCACCCAGCTCGGTCTCCCGGATTGGCCGCCCGGGCGGGTCGTGCTCCAGCATCGGGCCCATGAACCGAGCAAACCGGGGGTACCAGGAATGCTGGATCCATCCTAGCCCGGCCGCGATCGGAGCGTCTATCCAGGCATCCGGCGAGGAGAGGAAGAACCGGTCGCAGCTGAGCCGGTCGTCAGGATCTTCGATCTGAGGCAGCAGCGCACCGTCGGCCCGGGTCCGCTCGACGTCGATGAAGTAGCCCAGCCCGACCGGGTTTCTGGGATAGGCGAAGTTGCCGATGAAACGCGGCGGCGGCTCGGGCGGCTCGCTGTCTGCGTCGGCAGCTCCCTCCGAGAACGATACCACCTGCTCGTCGTAGAGCTCGGCGAGCTGCTGCATGGTCCTGGCCGCCTCCTCGTCCAGCGGCATCATCAGCTCCTGGGAACGGGCGTCGTAACCCCCGTAGGCGAGCTCGTAAGACAGCTCCAGGCGCTCGAAAGGCTCGGGCTCGGAGAACGTCACGTCGCCGGTGGACGAGACTGTGGCCCGGCGCACACCGACCGCCCGCAGCGTCCGCACCGCCTTGCCGACGGCGACGCCGATCTCCACCTCCGTCGACGGCTTCGCGGCGTAGACGTGTCCGGAGATCACCACGTCCGTCGCGACCTTGGGCGCCATGATGTCGCTGTCGTCGACGAGCAACGCCATGTCGTTGCGGCCCATGACTAGCTCGGGCACATCGATCAACGGCAGCTGCTCATCCGCCGGCTTCAGCTTCCCGGAGCTGATGGCATAGGTGCGCCGCACGATGCCGGCCATCATCAGCCGGTTGTCCTGCACTCGTGGCACGATCGCCACCACCTGGCTCACATCGAGCAACTCGCTCATCCGTAGCTCCTCTCGTCGTGCGGCGTCATGGTCCCCAGAGCGCCGCGCTGCGCAGCCTACTCGAAGGGGTTCGGGTTCCAGTCGAACTGGCCGCTGCCGGCTTGAGCGCCTTCCACCGCACCCCAGCCAGGGATCATCCCGGTCAGCACATCGACGACGCCGGCACCGTCGGTCGGGAACGGCAGCTTCCCGTTGGCCAAGCTCTTCTCCGCCGACTCTTGGTCGATGCCGAACTTGCCCAGCACCCACTCGACGCCTTCTTTGTAGCTCTTCGGCTGTATCCACACCTTCTTGTTCTGGCGCTCGACGGTCACCGGCAGCCCCATCCGGCTTACGAGCTCCCGCATCAAAGTCCTGCGGAACGTGGTTCTTGCGCGCTGACCGTACACATCGGAGCGGGTTGCAACGTAGCGAAAGTTCTTCACGACGTTGCCCCAGCGATAGTGGGAAGGCGCGGCAGGCAGGTTGCCGTCGGGATAGCGGGCCTTGACGGCTTTGCTTTTGGCGAGGATGTACTTCACCACCTCGATGGCGAGCCGCAACGCCGCGAGCAGGTAATCCTGCCAGCTCGCGGTGGTAACCACCGTGCCTGGCTGGAGGACCAAGGACGACGGTATATTGGATCCCTCCCAGCAATCCATGTCGATGGAGACCATACAGGGGAGCACCGTGATGGCGGCGGATGTCCCCTCGATCTTGACCGAGCCCCGAGGCAGCCAGGTCTTGTGGTTGCCGAACAGGATATCGAGCGGCACCAGCATGTTCAGCGGACTGGGGGAGATCGGGAAGTGGAGCCACAGGATATGGGAGGTGTACTGATCGAGGGCGGCGTTGTGCCCACCGTTGAGCTGCACCGTGCCCGCCTGCTTGCCACCGAGAATATAGGGATGCATCAGATCGATCTCCCAGAAGAACATCGGCATGGCGGTGGGCGCAGGCCAATGGATCCCGAAATGATGATCGATTCCAAACAGCAGCCAGGCGTTGTTGTCGTGAAAATGATTCATTGTTGCTCTCCTACCCAGCTACCTCGTCCAGCCCTTCGGCAGGCACGAATCTGGCGCTCCGCAGCTCCCCTTGAACCAGGCCGTAGCGATACAGCCGCCGAAAAACAAACCTCACCTGCGCGGCTTCGGCGTCGATGTCCACGGCGTCCAAGAGCAGCTCGACCTGATGGCTTTGCGCTCCCACCTGGACCTCTACCGAGCTGGGAGCCTGCGGCACCGTGAACGCCAGCACCTCTCCCTCCGGCTGCATCCCCTCGAGCCTGACGGCAGTGCCCGCTGGCACTTGCTCGAAATGCAGATCCGGGCAGCTACGGCCGGTGATCTTGTCGAGCCGTCCAAGATCGACCTTGTTGTCCTTATCCGGGTTGATCATGCCAGCCGCTCGCAGCCCCGACCAGAGCGGGCAGGGTGCAAAGCAGACGGGCCGCGGGCGGTCGTCCCATTGCTTGATCCGCTCGTCCGGATCCTCCAGCAAGGGCAACGGCTGTCTCAACGCCTGCTTCGCCGTCAGGTAGAAGCCCGTACCGTCGATGTTGAGCGGAAAATTAACGGGGTGCTCGGGGACGATGGTCTCCTCGCCGTCGACCTTGATGACCTTCACCGGCTCGTGGACGATCCCTCCGAAGGCGTTGTCCCAGGACATCTCGATCCGCGAGAGCTCGCTCGGGCTGGTAGGGGTGAGGACCCTGCCCAGGATGGGCTCTTGCCACACTCGTGGCCCAATCGCCATGACGCTGCGCTCCACCTCGCCCACGGCGAGGATCG
>JAUVCD010000413.1 GCA_030590865.1 Myxococcales bacterium
CTCGACCACCAGCTGGCCGCCTTGGACGCCAACATCAACGCCGCCCGGGCCAGGTCGGTTGCGGCGGTCAGTGCTCGAGCCGCGGCGGTCCTCAAGAGCCAGCTGGCGGAGGTGCAGATCGGCGGTGTGGAACAAAAAATCAGGGCGGCCCTGGCAGTCAAAGAGCGGGCGGCCGTGGCGGTCTCTGAGTGCACCTTGCGAGCCCCTCGCGCAGGCTACGTGCTGGAGCGCAACTTCGAGCCAGGCGAGGTGGTGCTGCCCGGCAGTCGGGTGCTGAGCCTGGTGGACATCACGGAGGTGCGGGCCACTTTTTACCTTCCCAACGCCGAGCTGAAAGCCGCTGAGCCAGGACGAGAGGTCGAGGTCCGAGCGGACACTTACGCGGACCAGATGTTTGCAGGCAAAGTGCTGCGGGTCGGCATCGAGGCCGAGTTCACGCCTCGGAACGTACAAACGCGGCAAGACCGGGATCGGTTGGTCTATGCGGTCGAGGTCCTGGTCCCCAACCCTGACGGATTGCTGCGACCGGGCATGCCCGTGGAAATCACGGTGCCTGGAACCGAACAGGGGTCGAAATGACGGTTGCCATCGCAAGTCATGAGGGAACCGCCCAGAGTGCTTCGTCGGACCGACTGCCGGGCGAGGGTGCAGTGCTGGCAGCGCAGAGCCTGACCCGCCGCTTCGGTGAGGTCCTGGCCGTCGACGCTCTCAGCTTGAGCGTAGGGGAAGGCGAACTCTATGGGCTAGTGGGCCCCGACGGCGCCGGCAAGACAACCACCATTCGGCTATTGGCGGGCCTGATGGAACCCGACGACGGCGAGGCCTTCGTATTGGGACAATCGAACCGCAACGCCGACGTCGAGCTGCGAGAAGCGATTGGCTACATGCCCCAGCAATACAGCCTCTATGGGGACCTGAGCATCAATGAGAACCTCCGCTTCTTCGGACGGCTGTTCGGCCTGAAGCGCGGCGATTTCGACGCCCGTAGCAAGCGCCTGCTCCGCATCACCCGGCTCGAGCGCTTCGGCGACCGCCGCGCCGATGCCTTGAGCGGCGGCATGTACAAGAAGCTCGCACTGGCCTGCGCCCTGTTGCACCAACCTAAGGCGCTGATCTTGGACGAGCCCACCAATGGAGTCGATCCGGTCAGCCGACGAGAGCTGTGGGATCTGCTCTACGAGTTCGTCGCCGACGGCATGGCGGTCCTCTTGGCCACCCCCTACATGGATGAGGCCGAGCGCTGTCATCGGGTCGGACTCATCCACCATGGCGCCCTGCTCGCCGAGGGCAGCCCGCGAGCGATGACCGAGAACGCCACGCAGCAAACCTACGTGCTCGGTAGCGATCAGCGCGGCGAGCTCGAAGCGGCTCTCGACCTCCGATCCGAGGTTCTCTCGTTGACGCCTCACGGCGCCTCGGTCCGGGTGGTGGTCCACGCCGACGGTGCTGACAGGTTCAACAGCTGGGCTGGCACCCTCGACCTGCTCAGCTCGTTCGAACAGGTGCGACCGGACTTCGAGGATGTGTTCCTCGGTCTGCTCGCCGAAGACCAGCTCAACAACAACGGTGACGTCGCCAGCGAGTCACCAGCCGCCTGAAACCATGAGCGCCGAACCCATCATCGAGGTCGACCGGCTGACCCGGACCTACGGCAGCTTCACCGCCGTCGATCAGGTGACCTTCCAGGTCTCTCCTGGCGAGATCTTCGGCTACCTGGGAGCCAATGGGGCCGGCAAGTCCACCACCATTCGGATGCTCTGCGGCATCCTCGCACCTAGCTCGGGACGGGCCACCGTGGCGGGCGTGGATGTCGCCACCCAACCCCAGAAGGTCAAGCTTGCCATTGGCTACATGTCCCAGAAGTTCTCCCTCTACATCGACCTGACGGTGGAGGAGAACTTGCGGTTCTTCGCAGGGGTCTACCAGCTGAACCGCAAACGCCGGAAGCAGCGCATTGAGGCGGCCCTGGTGCTATCCGACCTCGTGAAAGAACGGGGCAAGCTCACCGGATCGCTCCCTGGCGGCATCCGGCAGCGACTGGCGCTCGCCTCAGCATTGCTGCACGAGCCGCAGATTCTGTTCTTGGACGAACCCACCGCGGGGGTTGATCCGGTGGCGCGCCGCTCGTTCTGGAAGGTCATCCGCCAACTCGCCAGAGCAGGCCACACGATATTCGTGACCACCCACCACCTGGACGAGGCCGAGTACTGCGACCGGGTAGGTTTCATGGTGGACGGCCGCCTGGTGGCCCTCGACACTCCAGCAGAGCTCAAGCGGGCCCACGTGCCAGGCGTCATTCACGAGGTCAGCGGCACGCTATCTGCCCGCGCCTTGGCCACAGCCCTGACCGAAGATGAGCACGTGCTGGGCGTCAGGACCTTTGGTGCCTCTGCCCACGTCCGAGTAACCGGACCGCTGAGCAATCCCGACACCTTCACGACCCTGCTGACCGAACACGGGTTCTCCCAAGTTACCGTGGGTCCGGCAGAGGCCACCCTCGAGGACGTCTTTCTCGAGTTGGCCAACCCAGCGCGAGCAACAGAGGCGGTCGCCGACCAGGAGGCCGGATCGTGCTGAGGCGCTTGTTGCTGCGCACCTGGGCCATCGCTCAGAAAGAGGTGGTGCACATCCAGCGGGATCCCCAGATCCTCGCCTTCGCCTTGGGTATGCCGGTGATCCTGATCCTGATCTTCGGCTACGGGGTCAGCTTCGACGTCGAGCGGGTGCCACTGGTGCTGGTCGATCAGGACCAGACCACCAGCTCCCGCCAGCTAGTCGACAAGTTCACCGCCTCAGACACCTTTCGAGTGATCGCCCGCCGCCGCAGTCCCGAGGAAGTGGAAACGCTGTTTCGCTCCCAAACAGCCAAGGCCGCCCTCATCATTCCCCGTGGCTATGAGCGTCAGCTCCGCCGCGGCGAACGGGCCGATGCTCAGCTATTGCTCGACGGAGCCGACAACACCACGGCCAGCATTGCCCTGGGCTATGCCTCGGCCGTCTCCCTGGCAGCGTCCCAGGCCGAGCTCACCAAATTGCTCGGTCCGCTCAAGCCAACCTTGTCCGTCCGTAGCCGGGTGTTCTTCAACCCGGGCTTGCGGAGCGCCATTTTCCTGGTGCCTGGCCTGATGGTGCTGATCCTGGTGATGATCGCCGTGATGCTCACCGCTCTGACGGTGGCCCGGGAGTACGAACGTGGCTCGATGGAACAGCTCTTCGCCACCCCTGTCGGGCGGCTGGAGGTGATTCTGGGCAAGCTGGTCCCCTACTTCTTCATTGGGCTAGTCCAGGTGCTCCTGGTGCTGACCCTGGGCGTGACGCTCTTCGACGTCCCGGTCAATGGCAGCCTGTTACTGCTCTTCGGCGTCTCGAGCCTCTTCATTCTGGCCATGCTGATGCAGGGTCTACTCATCAGCGTGGTCACCCGTAACCAGATGGTGGCGTCGATGGTCGCAACCATCACGACCTTCTTGCCGGCTCTGCTGCTGTCAGGCTTCGTCTTCCCGGTAGAGAACATGCCCCTGATGCTCCGAGGCATCGCAGCAGTCTTGCCCGCTCGGTACTTCGTGCGGTCGCTGGGCGCCATCTTGCTGCGCGGCAATGGGATCGACGTCCTCTGGCCTGACATGCTGGCCCTGGGAGCCTTCTTCCTGATTTTTCTGGCCCTGGCCACCAAGAAATTCAAACGAACGGTGGCGTGAGGTGACCCAATGCTGAGCGCTCTACGGGCCGTTATCGTCAAGGAGTTCCTCCAGACCTTTCGCGACAAGCGAATGGTTGCCCTGCTCACCGTGGCACCGTTGATTCAGCTGTTGATGCTCGGCTTTGCGGTGAACTTGGACGTGGAACGGGTGCCGACGTTGGTGGCCGACGAAGACCGGACCCCGCAAAGCCGAATGCTCGCGGCCGAGCTTACCGCAGGCGATGCCTTCACCCATGTGGGCACCGTGGAAAACGGCGCCATTGCGACTCGACAAGTCGAGCGGGGAGAGGCACCGGTGGTGGTGGTGATCCCTCGGGGATTCGCCGAGCTGACGAAGCGGGGCAAGACGGCAACGATCCAGGTGCTGGTCGATGGTGGCGACTCGAACCGCGCCATCGTCGCCCAAAATGCCGTCCTCGCCTACGCCATGAAACGGGCGGCACGGGAGGCCGAGGCCAAGTTGGCCGAGCTATCGGCGAGCCGCGGCGTAGCCCCCTCCCTCCCGCAAGTGAACGTCGAGCCGAGGGTGCTCTACAACCCGACCTTGAACAGCCAGATCTATTTCGTGCCTGGTGTGGCCGCCACCTTGCTGCTCATCATCACCCTGATCACCAGCGCCGGCGGGCTGACCCGAGAAAAGGAGATGGGCACCCTGGAACAGGTCCTGGTAAGCCCCATCCGTCCCGAGGTTCTGATCGCCGGCAAGACGCTGCCTTACGGCCTCATCGGCCTGATCGACCTGGGCTATGTGCTGGCCGTCGGGACCTGGGTATTCGACGTGCCGCTCCGAGGGTCCCTGTGGCTGGTCTTCGCCGCGGGTACGCTCTACATGATCACGACCCTGGGCATCGGCCTGCTAGTGAGCGCCATCGCTCGAACCCAGCAGCAGGCCCTGATGGGCGCCCTATTCTTCATGTTGCCAGCGGTCCTGCTGTCAGGATTCATGACCCCGGTGGAGAACATGCCCACCTGGCTGCAGCCCGTCTCGGGCTTCACTCCCGTACGCCACTTCGTAGAGATTCTGCGGGCCGTATTGCTCAAGGACGCCTCCTTCGCTGAGCTGCAGGCCCAGTTCGTGGCCCTGGCAGGCATGGGAGTAGTGGTCTTCGTGGCGTCAGCGCACTTGCTACGACGACGACTGACCTAGGATGAGCTCGGCACCTTGCCGTCACACATTCGTCAGCTCGTAGCCCTGGCCAAGACGTAAAGCAGGGCGACCGTCACGGCGGCGAGGATCAACAAGACCAGTCCCAGCGGCACCCGTCGTTGCGGCTGCATGGCCATCCCCTCGAACGACTGGGGCTCGAACGACGGAGGCTCGAACGACGGAGGCTCGAATGACGGCGGCAACGGCTGCGGCGGCTGATCCGCCAGCGGTTGAGGAGAGGCCGGCCCCGCCTCATCCTCGGATACCAGCGTCCGCAGAGCGGTCGGGGCAAAGGCGGCGGCCTGCTCTTTGGTGAACTTGATGCGCACCGTCTCGATCTCGTCGAGGGGCTCGCGGGTGAGCAAGAGCGGCACCGAATCGGCTGACTCGGGGACCGCCCGTCGGAGAGTCGGCGGACCGTCCAGATGGGGGCTCAGCAAATCAGAGCTCGCCAAGGTTGGCGGTGACGCTTCTTCGTCAGTCGTGCTTGCCCGTGTGGCCCTCCCCTTGTCAACCGTCGGGGCAACCAGTGTCTCGCCATCCTCCTCAACCAGCGTGTCCCGCTCTTTCTCGCCTATCGGGGCAACCAGCGTCTCGCCGTCCTCCTCGACCAGCGTGTCCCGCTCTTCGTCGGCCGTCGAGGCCACCAGCGTCTCGCCGTCCTCCTCGACCAGCGTCTCCCGTGCCGCGCTGCCGTCCTCCTCGACGAGGGTCGCTCCCCCGTCACCCTCCCCACCCGCTGAGCGGTTGAGGAGGGTCGCCGGACCATCCTCGCCATGGGCATCGTCACTGCTCGGTGGCGGCTCTCCTTCTTCCCCCACCACGGCCCGAACCAGCGTCGGAGGCCCATCCCCCGCCGCCCGTTTGAGGGTCGGCGGCGCGCGCTCTATCGAAACATGGGGCGTCGTCGGCGGCGCCTCGTCCCCGCCACGGTCGACCATGGCGTTGAACACGCTGCGCAGCTCTTCGCTCATCTCGGTGGGCCCCTTGATGGGCAAGGCGGCGTCTGAATCCATGACGTGAGTCGCCTCCATGTCTGGCGAGGCGATCAACATCCGATCCTTGTTCATCAAATCCGCGATGGCCCGCAGATCAGCGAGCATCTGGCCGGCACTCCGGTAGCGCACCTCGAGCGGCTTGGCGACAGCCCGCCGAATGACCGCCGCGAAAGGGGTCCGCAGCACGTCGACCGGCAGCTCGAGCGGCTTGTCGGCCCCATGGACCATGTAGACATCGAGCTCCGCCGTGGCCGTCACCAGCGGATGGCCCAGTAGCATCTCGGACATGACCAGCCCGAAGCCGTAGATGTCCGCCGTCTGTCCGACCGCCTCACCTCTCACCTGCTCTGGCGCCATGTAGCGCGGCGTGCCGAGCACCGCGCCGGTGCGAGTGAGCTCGGCACCGGCGGCAACTTGGACGGCCCTGGCCAGCCCGAAGTCGAGGATCTTCACGCTCTCGCCGATGGGGCTGCTGCAGAGGAACAGGTTGGCGGGCTTCATGTCCCGGTGGACGATGTCCAGGCGGTGGGCCCGCTCCAGGGCACTCAGGACCTGGATGGAGAGCCTGCCGACCTCCGCCCAGCTCAGCGCGCCTTCGTCCGCGATACGCTCTTTGAGCGTCCGCCCCTCGAGCAACGGGAAGACGAGAAAGGGCATGCCATCGGCGCTATGCCCATAGTCGATCATGCGCACCACATGCTGGTGCGCGAGCTTCTTGATAATCTCCGCCTCTCGAGAGAAGCGTTGGCGCTCCAGGTCCCCCTCCGGATGCCCGGCGTGCATGAGCTTGACCGCCACCGAGTCTCCCGAGTCGAGCTGCTCGGCGTGATAGACCGTGCCACTGCCGCCGATCGCGATCGTGTCGACGATGCGATAGGTGCCTGACAACACCTCGCCGACTCGGTTGGACTCTTCGCTCATGCCGACGCCTATCTTGCTACGGAACGGCCTTGGCAAGGAAGTCTCCTGTCGTTGCCTTCTGGGGGCGTTCGGGCAGAGAACAGATACGCTGACCATCCGCTCCCGGGAAATGCGACGAGAGCGATCTAGGTCTTGAACACAGGAAAGATGAGATGAACGGCCCACAGATGGCTGTCCATAGCCACCACGCTCGCCTTGGGACGGGCACCGCCGTCCCAGAGTAATCGCCTGAGTGCTGAGGCGGATTCGGCGACCCCAGTGCGCCCGTAGCCGCTACCATGGAGCTGATGGCTCACCACACGTCGCGACCGGCTCGGTCCAGGTCCGCCACGCCGCGCTTCTCGGTGTGGGTGGCCGGCAGCTTGGTCCTGCTGGGTGCGGTCAGCTGCGCAAGCGAAGTCGTCGTCATGGCGATTGGCAGCGCCACGCCCGTCGGTGTCGAGTGCGGCGAGGAGATCGCCGGCCGTTGCGTCGGCGCGGAGATCGCCCAGAGCAACGCGCTGGGACCGTGCCAATGCGGGAGCTCGCCGGTCGTGGTCAGCTCAGCCGCTGAGCTCTCAGCGGCGCTCGCAAGCGCCGCTGCCGGCAGCTGCGTGAAGCTGAAGGACGGCCATTTCGGCGCAGTGGAGATCCCCGCCGGCGTTCATCTCGTGGGCGCCTCGCTCGACGGTGTGGTGCTCGATGGGCTGAGCTTCGCCACCGGGATGGGAGCGAGCGCCTGCCGCCTCACCGTGGCCGGCCAGGTGAGCGTGAGCGCAAGCGACGCCCAGTTGAAGTACGCGCTCGTCGACGAAGCCCCGGATGACGCCGTGACGGTCGAGCCCGGCGCCTCACTCACCATCGCCGGCTCGACCATCTCGCGTGCACGGCGCCACGGCATCGTCGCCTTCGACGCAGCCGCGCTCCAAATCGAGCGGAGCATCATCATCGACGGCGCTGGTCCCGGCCTCTGGCTGCAGTGCACCGGCGGCTGCGATTGTGCGGCGCCACCTCTGACGCTGTGGATGCGTGATGTCGTGGTGCGCCGCAATGCCCTCAGCGGCGTGTCCATCATCGGCGTCGAGGCCGACCTCGCCCGAGTGCGCGTGGCGGAGACCATGGTCGGGTACAACTTCGAAGCAGGTGGCGGCCTGTCGGTTTCGGGCTGCAGCACGCTCACGGCTACTGGACTCGAGATCGTGGAGAACGCCGATTTTGGGCTGCTGATCGACGACAGCGATGTCGCGCTCGGCGGGCCCGCCGAGGACGAGCGTGTCGAGGTGCGGGGTAACCTCCGAGGGATCTGGATCCAGCACATTTCGGTGTCCGCCCCCCACCAGGCCCGCATCGACAACGCCGTGTTGACGGGCAACATGGGGGTTGGCATCGGCTTCGCAGGCTCCTACGGCGACGGCCCGATCACCGTCACCCACACGACGATCAGCGACACCCTGGACATCGCGCTGCCAGTCTTGGTCGGCGGTGTCAGCGCCAGCGTGACTTGCGTCGGCGATGCGGTGCACTGGTTGGGCGGCGTGGAGGCCCACCTCGATACGGTGGTGACGAGCGGCAGCGGTCGCTATGGCGTGCTCATCGACGGTCCCGCCAGCGGAACCCTGAAGGACGTGGTGCTGACCGGCGGCGACGAGGACCTAGGCATCGTCCAGGTGAACTACACCGACGGCCCGCAGCCCGAGACGCTCGGCAGCACGCCGCCCATCACAGCGACGGCCGACGACGGCGACAACGGGTGTCCCTGAGGCGTAACCAGCGCCTG
>JAUVCD010000582.1 GCA_030590865.1 Myxococcales bacterium
ACCGCTGCAGCCAACGCCAACGTCCGAGCGCGCCTGCGCTGATCACCCAGCGCTACTGACCCGAACTCCTCGACGGCCCATCGCCGACTCGATGATTCCTTCATGTCGAGTAGGCAACACCCTCAAATCCCCGAAAATTCCCAACAATCTCGAGAAGCGATCAATGCCGAGGTTTCACACCCCCTCTCGCCCCTGCGGGGCGATTCACCCCCAGACGATTCGGCTTCGCCAAATCGTGAACTGCGGGTTGAGCGAAAAGACGCGCGCACGACTGCTGATTCGCTAGAACGCGGAAAAAGTCGCAGCCACCTTGACGAGGTGCCCAGCGTGCAGCGTTTCGCCCGGCACCCCTGCGCTTGCCTTTTTGGGAGGGGCCCCAGCGCGCTTGGCGCTGGGGAGGGTTTTTTTCCAAAAACCCTCAGAAACAACCAATGTGCTGGCCAGAAGTAGTGCAGGCGCGAAACCCCTGTGCCCCGCAGCGTCCGCCGCCGCCCAGGCCATGGGCGGTCGCAGCGAGGCACAGCGGGGTCGCGCACGACCGGAGGGCCAGCACACTGTCGCTTGTAACCCCAGCCATGGCCAGGGTAGAAACCTGGCCATGCAGACGCTCTCCCGCAAGCTCAAGTCGCTGTCCTTCTTCGCCGTCCTCGCCCTAGCCTCGACCGGCTGCATCAAGAAGATGCTCGTAGACGGTCAGATCGAGTCGACCCGCAAGGCATCGGTGGTGGTCAATACCTTCAGCGACTGGGAAGTGGCGAGGCGCTCAGCCAGCGCGGGCATGTCCAAGCTCGAGGGCTTTCACTACCTGGCGCCGTACAATGAAGACGCCCTCTTCATGCTGACCAAGGGCTGGTCCGGCCTGGCCTTCGGCTTCATCGAAGACGAGATGGAGCAGGCTCAAGACCTGCATGGTGAGGACAGCGAGCTGGCCGAGTACCACAAGGCCCGCGCCGCGAGCGCCTACGTGCGAGCGATCTACTTCGGCACCAAGCTGCTCGACATGCGCCACGAGGGCTTTGAACCCGCCAAGAAGAACGCCGAGACCATGCGAAACTGGCTGCAGGAGTTTGAAGGCGAGGATGACGCCATCTACTTGCTATGGACCGCCCAGGCCTGGATCTCTCGGGTCAGCCTGTTGAAAGACCAGCCCGAAATCGTCGCCGATCTGTTCATCGCTTACGAACTGCTCAAGCGCTCGGTGGAGCTCTACCCGACCTACAACTACGCAACAGGCCACACCATCTTGGGCGCCTACCATGCCCGCAGCGGCATGGCCGAGCTCGACGAGTCGAAGAAGCACTTCGAGGCAGCTCTGAAGATCAACGGCGGCAAGGCCCTGCTCACCAAGCTCAACTACGCGGCCCGGTACTATTGCGCCAAGGTGGACAAGGCAAACTACGTCAAGCTGCTCACCGAGGTGGTCGAAGCCGGCGACCTGTTGCCTGAGCAACGCCTCCAGAACACCATCGCCAAGCGCCGCGCTCGTCGCTATCTGAGCAAAGAGCGAATGGCCAACTGCAGCTTCTGATCCCCTCGGTGGCCGCCGCGCCTCCGTGGTGAATGCCCGGCCGCCCTGCGATCAACTGTCGATATGGGTGTACTGGGCAGCCTCGTCAACATCGCCCTGAGCCGCCAAGGCACCGGGATCGGCGGCGCCTGACTGAACGAGCGGCCGTCCGAGCAAATCCAGCGCATCATCGGGAATCTGGTCCAGGTCGGCCGTGCCGCTGCCCGCCGCACCCGATCGCAGCACCCACAGTCCCTCCCGGAGGAAGACCAACTCGGCCTGCACCTCCAGGTTGTCGCCACCATCGGTGAGGGCGCCACCTGCCAGCGTGTCTTGGGGGACGATGCAGTGGGCCAGACTCACGCGGCCTGGTCGCTCGGGATTGTTGACCAGCGCCCGCTTGCCGGCGACCAGGCTGTTGACCATCGTCACCTGGGGCCCGAAGTCCCGGGCGCCGGTTACGAAGAGCGCCTCGCCGCCTGCTTGGTGGGACGCCCGGTTGCTCACGAAGCTCGAGCTTCGGATGGTCACCTCGGCGCTGTCGCTCACCCAAAGGGCGCCACCGAGGGTCGCATCGTTGTCGCTGAACATGCACCGATCGACCCGCAGCTTGGCGTTGTCACCGGCGGCGAGGGCGCCGCCACGCTCACAGCGGTTGTTCGACAACAGGCAGCGGGACAGCTCGACCCTCGCGTCCCCGTAGGCGTAGAGACCGCCCCCGCGGAACTGGTCGGCTCGGTTACCGTCGATGATACAGTCCTCGACCCAGAGTTCCACGTCGTTGGACACCTCGATGGCGCCGCCACCATCGGCTCTACCGCCTCGCAAGGTGAGCCCTCGGATGTGCACCGTGCTGCCGGCCCCATAGACGTTGAGCAGTGCCGCCTCACCCTTGGGCTCGAGCACCGTCGTGGCCGGGCCCGCCTCGCCGATCAAGCTCACTGAGCTGCCGAGGTAGAGCGTGTCGACCTGATAGTGCCCAGCCTCGAGAACGATAGTCGTCACCTCGCCGCCATCGAGCAGCGCTTCGAGGTCCTGTGCCTGTGCCGTTGTGATGCGCGCGGTCGTCATAGCTATGCCAACAGGGTGACCTGATTGATGGAGCTGTAATCCTCTACGAAGTGCTCGAGAGGCATCTCGAACTCCCCACGGGTTCCGCCACTGCCCCCCCAGGGGTTCCGAAGCTTGACCATGTCTTTGCCGTCGGCGGATTTGGTCGTGCCCAGCACGCTGTAGGCGTGCCAGCCTGCCACTCGGCCGCTCGCCACGTTGTGTTCGCCGTCCGGCGGCTTGGGCGTGATGGCCGTGGTCGGCTTCTTGTCTGCCTGCCCCAGCGTGTCGAGCAGCGCCTTGCGCCGACCTGGGCTGGTGGCATCGCTGGGCCGTACCGGCGCATTGCGGCCCGTCCCGCCAGTGATGTTGCTCATGGCGGTGCCCGGATGCCCGCCGTGACCGATGCCCTCGTACCCCTTGCCCATGCCGTACTGCTCGGCGTAGGCCTTCTCCATCAGGGCAGGCCAGGTCTCACCGGCCTGGCTCGACTTGGCATAGAGCGGACTGCTACCCCGCATGGGCACCTCGGTGTCCACCACGACGGGCACGTCCTGCGATCCTCGCTTGAAGATCACCGTGACCTTGCCGTCGTCACGCTTGAGCACCGCCTTCTCGATCAGGTCGGGACAGACATGAGCGCAGGAGGCCATGGCCGCTGGCAAATAACAGTCACCGATAGCTCCCTGAACCACGTCGCTAGGTGACGCCCCGTCGACGAAAGGCTCGCCGGTGAGATACTTGCCCGAAGCAGAATCGCCCTTGACGAGCTCGGGCATGTCACCGACGCCAAAGGTGATGGTCTGCTCGGTGCGGCTGAGCTTGGCCACCTGGGACTCCCAGAACAGCTTGGCGACCGAGCCGATCATTCGGTCCGGCTTCATCACCTCGTCGGACACCGCCTTGTCGGCCGCGCCGCTGGCCTGACCGGACGAGACATTCATCAGGACCTTCGAGCCCTTGATGATGAGCCGCCCATCGGTGGTGAAGCGCAACCCGCCTTTGGCGTCGATGGTGATGTCCCCGCCATCGAGCAAGATGGTCGCCTGTCCGGTGGTGAGGGTGATCTTCTGATCCACCATCTCCACCCAGGTATCCAACGGCGTGACGTCTGGATCGCCCAGCTTGGGGATCTTCAGATCGTTGATGGTCACCATCTTGGCGAGGTGCTGCTTGCCCACCTGCAGCGAATCGCTCCAACCCACCGCAGCGACCCGGGCCTCACCCACCACGGCGGTGCGGTCCTCGGCGGTCCGCTCGGTGTAGTCGTGTCGGGTCAGCGTCAAGAGATCCCGCTGGGCCTGAACGAAGTACAGCTCTTTGCCGGCGTTGTCCTCCAACATGATTTCGTTGAAGTAGCCGTCGGTTTGAGGCGAGCTGGCCGAGCGCCAAATGCTCTGGGTCTTGTGGTCCGGCAGCTTGCGAGGCACCCGGGTCGTCTCGTTGAACAGCCGCCCCACGACCAGCGGCTGGTCCGGGTCGCCGTCGAAGAAGTCGACGATCACCTCGTGGCCGACCCGCGGAACGAGCATCGAGCCGAAGCCGGTGCCCGCCCAGGCCTGACTGACCCGCAACCAGCAGGTCGCGTTGTCATCGAAAGCGCCTTTTCGGTCCCAGTGGAAGCGCACCCGGACACGGCCATATTCGTCCGTGTAGATCTCCTGGCCTGGAGGGCCGACCACGATGGCGGTCTGAACGCCGGCGACCCGCGGCTTGGGCGTGCGGCTCTCGGGTCGGTAGGGCACCTCGGCAAAGACCGCCGTGCCCAGCACGGTCCACTCCAGCTCGGTGATGTGAATCGTCGACTCGATCACCATCAGCGTCTTGTCCACGGCCAGCTGGGAGCGCGGGTGGTTGTCGATCGAGAAGATGGCCGCCGCCGTCAACTCGGGATGATTGGTGCGGTAATTGACCTTGCGCTTTCCGTAACGGAGCGCCTCGGCACGGATCTCGGCGCGACGCTTGTTCTCTGTCTGCCGGTGTCGCGCGATGCTCTTGTCGTCCGCCACCGCTTGCGGGTCGTCGGCCCCGTCGACCTCGATGAGCGATATGCCAGGGGCGTAGACGTAGTGCTCGTAGGGATCTTCGACCTTTTCCCCTGCCGCCAGGGGAAACTCCGAGCTGTCACGCAGGGCCAGCCGGGGCTTGCGAAAATCGAAGTCTCGGTAGGTCGCCGTCCCTGGACGAACGCCGTGAGCCAAGCGCACGTCGGTGATGAAAAAGCCGGTGATCCGCCCGTCATTGGGCGTGTCGAAGTAGTCGATCGGACCCACCGACGCGGCGTGTTGGGGCGTGTCGCACAACGTCAGGAGCGACTCGGCGCTACCGCCGCTGACCTGAGCATCGAAGTAGAACGTGATCCCCGCCTCTTCCAATAGCCGGGCGACGAAGTCGAAATCCGTCTCACCATATTGCACCCGATACTCGTGCTTGGGGTGGGTCTCACTGATCACCAGCTTCGGCTCGATGCGGTACTCGCCCAAGATCTGCTTGACGATGTCTGGCGTGGACAGGTGCTGGAAAATCCGGTGCCCCCGGCGCTGGGTCAGCAGCCACATGCTCGGAACGATACGCAACAGGTAGCTGGACCGCCCGGTGCTCTCGTTCGCTGGCTTGATCTGTTCCATGTGGTTGCAGACACCAGACCAGGCGATGGTGCCGAGCTCTGCTTCGGCGCCCAGGGCGGCGCCCTTGCCCACGATGGCGGCAATGTCGAGATCCGCGTCCGACGAGCGGGCGAGCACGTCCACGGTGAAAATGTCCGAGATGCGCTCGGTCACCGAAACCCTCCGCACCTGGAGGGTCGATTCACCGGACTCAAATTCTAGCTTGGGACGCACCGTCATGGCTTGAGCCTCAAAGTAGACATCATCAAGTCGAGCACACGCTTGTTTTGCATCCAAGCGTCCACGTCGTCCTCCCGGGTCAGACCGAGCACCCCAGCGAGCACCCAGATGCGCGGGTGGCACAGCACGCGACAGCGAAGCTCACCAGGCAGATCATCCCGCAACACCGGCGCGACGAGGCACCACGACTGGCTGAAGGGCTCAGCCGCAGGCTCGGCGTTGACGGTCTCGGGACCCATGGTGAGTCCGTGGTCTTTTACGGCGTCGAGATAAAGCGTGGCCACCTCCCGAGGCGTCTCGCCGGCCGAGCGCGCTAGCACGGCAAAGGCAAGCTTGCCGACCATCTCAGCAGAACCGCCAGACGTCCTGCGCAGGTTCTCGGCCTGGAACGAGTCGGCCTCTTCGCTCGACGAGCCGATCTCGAGAATCCAAGAGGCGGGCAAGGTCAGCTGCCACGGTATGGGCGTCTCGCCACCGTGCCGCCGCATGGGCTCTGAATAGCGCGCGGTCGGCTCCAGGCAGGGCTCGAAGGTATCGATGACCGCCGCAAAATCATCAGCGAGCTGAGCCTGGTCATCAGGTGCGCCGCTGCAGGCAAGGACGAACAGCCGAGGCCCCGCCTTGGTGGCGTAGTAGCGACCGGCATGGTCGCCCTTGCCATTCTTCCAGGTCACCTCGACATCCGCCTGGGCACCTTGACGGGCCACCTCGGCGACCGCCACGATCTGTTTGCACTTGAGC
>JAUVCD010000250.1 GCA_030590865.1 Myxococcales bacterium
GTAGCACCGACAAGCGTGCCCCTGCTGGCTTCGCGCCCATCGCCATCGGCCTCGGTCTGACACTCATCCACCTTGTTGGGATCCCAGTGACCAACCTCTCGGTGAACCCCGCTCGCAGCACTGGTCCCGCTCTCTTTGTCGGCGGTGCCGCCTTGCACCAGCTGTGGCTGTTCTGGGTCGCGCCCATCGTCGGTGGCATCCTCGGCGGTGCCCTCTACAAGGCGGTGTTTGCCGAAGAAGCTCAGACGAGCGAGAGCTGAGAGCGATGACCCCCACCTGGCAAGGCGGAGCAAAGACGGTCGAGATCGATCCAACCAGCAAGACGGCCACCATCGCGCTCGGTACGCTGTTGAGTGGCAAGCATCACTGCTGGCGCTGATCCAAATTGTGCTGACGTCGCATCTTGAATGGGTGGTGAGTGGCGAGCTCATTGCACTACGGGTCGTCCGGTGGGTCGTCGCCTTGGTCCTGAGTCTGATCAGCTGGGTAGGTGGTGCGCACCGTTTCGGCGAGCTGCGATGCCGGACCTGGGATGTCGATGGCGAAGGCCAGCACCTCGGGGCCCAGGGCCAATGCCAAGTTGGAGAGCTCTGCCTCGGCCTGTTCGTCGTGGCCCAGGGCGGCATGGGCGTGGGCGCGAGTCGTGTGCAGTAAGGCGAGATCGGCGGTCGCGTCCTCGCCCTGGTCCTCCAAGAGAGCCAAGGCGTGTTCAGCCTTGCCGCTCAAGCTTGCGCAGAGTGCGCTCAGGCCATCGAGGTGGAGGCGCAGCGTGGGGTTCATCGCCTCTGCTGGGGCCAGAGCGAGCGCATCTTGAGCCCCTTGCACGTTTCCTAAGTTGAGCCGGCAAATGGCTAGGGCATTCACGTATGGGCCAAGCTGGTCGTTGGTGAGCCACCGTTGAGGCAGCCGCTCGAGCAGCTCCTCGGCCACCTGGTGGGTCCCTACCTGACAAAGGGCGCCAGCTGCGAACATCACGCGAGCGGCGTGGGGGCTCGGCGGACTGTCTTCACCTGGCGGTACCGAGGCGAGGAAGGTGTGGATGGTCTCGATGCGCTCTTTTCGCCCCTGCTCAGCGTCTAGCTCGTTCACCGCGGCGACGAAGCGCAACAGCTTCAGCCGCATGAGCCCCCCCCGGATCAGCAACACGGCGCTGCTGAGAACGGTCACGACCGCGAAGATCTCGAGGGAGACGGGCCAATCGGCGAGGGTGCGCACCGCCAAGGTCAGCACACCGCCGATGCCCAAAGTGACCAGGCTGAAGGGTACTGCCGTGGCCAGATAGGCTCGACTGTCCACCCGTCGGCCCGTCAGCCGCAGCACCAGCAGCGGTACGACCATCAAAAGTGCGGCAATGGCGGAAGCGAGCTGCATGGGTTGCGCCGCAGTCCTACTGGGCGTCGGACGTCATGGTGGGGTGAGGGTAGCACCGTCACCCATGGTGTGGGTGAGCTGTCTCGAAGCGCTCGTGCGTCTAACTCCTGGGTCTGTTGCGATTGGCCGAGGTTCTTGCCTCCCAAGGTCGCTCGGCCCTAAAAGACCTGTCAAAGGGGAAGAGGACCAAGCCTATGTTGTGGACAAGCGATGCTCGAACTACGGACCACATCAACGGTCGCCCTGTCCTGAGAGGGGCCTGCGCTCTGCTGCTGGTCATCCCGCTTGGGGCCTGCGGGGCCACACCACCACCGGAAGAGCCCAAGACAGCTCCCACGGCGGAGCCGGCCGCCGAGCCGGCCGCCGATGAGCCGGTCGAGCCCGAGCCCTTCGACACCGGGATGGCTTGTATGACGGCCATGACCAAGTGCGAGGGCGGCGTGTGCCTTGCTGAGATGCAGAACAACTGTGACAAGCCCGTCACTTGCGACATGTCGATGTACGCCTTGTGCAAGGGCACCACGACTGGCGGTCAGGCCCGTGGCACGGCCCGGGACACCTTCCGGGCGGGCGATGGCGGCACGATGGAGGCCGGCGCGAACTGCGAGGGCGCTTCGGTGCCGATCACCGCCGTCGACACCATCCGCTGCAGCGCCGAAATCGCGCCCGAAGTTGCGCCCGCTGCAGCGCCCGCTGCAGCGCCCGACGCCGCGCCCACTGCAGCGCCCGACGGAGCGCCCGTCAAGAGCGACTGACTGCTGCGGCCAACAGCTCGGCTACTGAAGCGACGGTCCCGCCGCAGGTCTCGCTCCGTTGCTGCGCTATCTTGGCGCTGGCAGGGTGAGAGTCTGTGCCATTGATGCTCGTGATCAATTTCGAGTCCTGCAGGCGGGTCAGCGAGTCGCCAGGCAGCACTAGGTGGCTGACCACCGTGTGGATCTCCCGAGCTCCGGCGTCGAGATAGGCCTGCGCCGCCTGAAGTAGCGACGATCCGGTGCGGATCATGTCGTCGTAGATCACCACCAGCTTCCCTTGGACGTCGGCGTTGACGCCGGTGACGGCGAGCTTTCCGGTATCGGCATCGCGACGCTTGTAGACGAAGGCTGGCGAGCACTTGAGCTGCCGTGCCAGGCTTTCCACCCATTTGGCCCGGCCGGCATCGGTCGCGCCGAGCACGTAGGGCGCGTCGCCGACGATCTCCTGGATCAGGGTGGTGATGACCGGGGCTCCATAGATCTGGTGGGTGGTGTGATTGTCGCCGAAGTAAAATTCGATCCCGTCGGTGTGAAGGTCGAACAGAAAGGTGCGAGTGCCGCCCTCACAGTGCGGAATCGCCGAGATGAGGCGGGCCCGGGTCTTGGCGGTCACGACCTCACCTCGTTGGAGCGCCCGCTCCATGGTCGAATACCCGAAATAGGGCATGACGATGGACAGCGAGCGCGCCCCGGCACGGGAGACGCCGCAGCCTAGATCGTAGACCTCGAGCCAATCGGCGTCGGTTGGAGTCCCGCCTAACAGTACGACGTCCCGCCCCTCGGGGTCGTCGTCGATGCGCCGGTAGCGTTCGCCGTCAGGAAATGTCTTTCGCGTGATGGATCCAGGCTCGAAATCCCCAGCCGCCAAGAATGGTGCGAGGAGGTATTCATAGGTCGAGGTGGTGAACAGCAGCTTGCTCATCAGACCACCTTCACCAGGATCGACTTGAGGTGGCATTCGCTTCCGAGAGCGGGCGGAAAGTCGATCGGATCGGGTAGGTCATGCATCTCTAGTACCTCGCGGTTCGCGCGCCGGGCCCCATCAGCCAGCTGACGTCGGAACTTGGCGCGCACGATACCGCGGTGGTTCGTGCAGGCAAGTAACAGCCCACCTGGGGCCAGGCAACGCAGCGCCGCCGCGGCCAGCTTGGGGTAATCACGGGCGGCGCGGAACGTCGAGCGCTTGGTGGTCGAGAAGCTCGGCGGATCGAGGATGCACAGGTCGAAGCGCTCGCTTTTCGGCCCGGCTGCGTGCCGCTCGAGCCAGGGTTGGGCGGCGCTTCGTGCAAGCTTGTGGCGGCTGCGGTCGCAGCCCGACAGCGCCAGGTTTCGCTCCGCCCGTTGCAGCGCCACCCCCGAGCTGTCGACGGTGACGGTCCGGTCGGCGCCACCGGCGATGGCGGCGACGGTGAAGGCGCCGTGGTAGGCGAACAAGTTGAGCACTCGTGCTCCACCGCTCAGCTCGCGAACCTGTGCGCGGCCGCCGCGCTGATCGAGGAAGATCCCCGTGGACAGTCCGTCGCCGAGGCGCACCTCGTAGGGCAGGCCGGCTTCCTGGACTACGACGATCGGCGGCGCATCGGTGCCCCTTACGGCACCGCCGGGGGCGAGATCGTCCTTGCGAGTGTCCACCACCACGCTGGCATGTTTGGGCCGGACCACCACATAGCAGCCTCGCGCACCAAGCCGCGCTGCTGCATCCAGAATGGACTCTCGGTGCTCGAGTGCTGCCGGCTCGGAGAGAGCAACCACGAAATAGTCGCCGTAGCGATCGAGGGTCATGCCCGGCAGGCCGTCGCCAGCGCCGTTGACCAAGCGCAAGGCGTCGGTGTCGCCGCGCTGGGCCACCTGATAGCGCCGATCGATGGCTTCCTGTAGGCGACGATCGATCTCGCGGCTGTCGCGCCACAGGTTTTCCGGAGCATCGGCGAGCCATTGCTCGAAATCCGGAGGTGGTGGTGCTCGGAGGCTCAGGGGCTCACCGATGGTGGGCTGGGTGATCGTCAGCTGCTGGACATGCAGCATCAGTCTCGTGGCGGTGGGACCGCTGGCGGCCACGTCACCGGCGACTGGTGCCCCGAGCGAGGCGAGCGCCGGCCGTACGGGTTGGGATCGAGCATCCCAGTCCAGGGCGACCAGCGCCCGGTCGCCATGTTGCGCCACCACCTCGTGGGTCATCCCGGTGGCGGCTTTCGGCGCTCGGCGTCCTGGCCGCGGGGCCTGTTTGTGTCCTGTCTTGCCGCCCCTGTGGCGGTCGCCGCCAGCCTGTTTGCCCCAGGTCTCTGGTGAGCTCGTTCCCACCAGATAGCGCCGCGCCACGCCTCGCTCGAGCTGTTCGCCCAGGTGGCGGTTGACCGCTTTGCGCTTGCTCACCAGCAGCAGTCCCGAGGCTTCGCGGTCCGCCGGATGCAGCAGCGCCAGATAGGGAGGAGGCTCCCCGTCCCGAGGGGCGCGCCAGGCCGTCAGGCGGGTGACCAGGTCATCGATCTCCCTGTCCTCCAGCGGTTGGGAGGCCATTTTGGCGGGCTTGTCGACGACCAACAGATCGTCATCCTCGTAGACCAACCACTGGTCGCGCCAGTGGGGCCACAGATTTGGCAGCCCAATCGTCATCCTTTGATTGCCGACCTTGCAAGTGATCGGAGCCGGAGACAACGGGCAACACAGCAGTTCCTGCAGTCAATAGGGCCGCAATCGCGAAAGAACCACCAGCCTTCGCCGGTCAGCGGGCTGGTGGTTCTGCAGCGACTTGCGGCCTGTGGACACGAGGTCGCCTGGGAGCAGCGGTTCGGACTAGTAGGCGGGGTGTCCCTTGATCAACTCGGCGATCTCGGTGAGCTCGGGATCGGCGCCTGGATTGGCCGCTTCCACCACGGTGAGTGCTGCGTGGAGATCCTGAGAGGCGCCGGTGCGCAGGGCCTCGGCATAGGCGACGATCGCCTTGCCCTTGTGGAGCTGTGCCGTGTCGCCATCCAGCAGCTGACCGACGGTCATGGTGGTCGAGGTGGACTTGGTTTCGTAGGTGATCGGCGTTTCCCAGGTCGCCTTGACCGTGATCTCGTCACTGGCAACGACCACGGCCGGGTCGCAGGCCCTGAGGACCTGATTGAAGATCATGGCGTCCCCCGGCGCTAAGTGTTGGGGATCCACCTCTTCCGGGTTCTCCGAGTACTCTTCGCCGTAGAACCGGTGCATCTGGAAGTACCAGGGCAAGGTGAGCTCGACCTGCACTCCTCGTGCAGCCACTTCCATCACCTCTTCGAAGCGGTCGACGAACATGTGGCGGGCCTCCTCGAGGCTGTCGATGTAGACGTAGGCGCCTCTGCCCTCGTCGGTGACCGTATCCATCAGCGTGTCCGAATACGAATAGGCCTCACCGGTCCCGACGCCGACTAGATAGATCCCCTCTTGATCGCCGTCCTTCGAGTTGTTGGCGATTAGATCAGGCTGGACGACGCCCGCGTTGGCGCCGCCATCGCTGATCAGCATCAGTCGGTTGAGGCGATTGAGTCCGTAGTGCAGATTGGCCAGCTCGTAGCCGGCGACCAAGCCGCCATTGAGGTCAGTACCGCCGCCGGCGGCGATGGCGTTGGCCTGTTCGACCACCGCTGGATCGTTGGGGCCCGTCACCGTGTGGCCCGACATGACCACGGCGTTCTCAGTGCTCCAGGTCACCATGTTGACGATGTCGCCCTCTTGAAGGCTCTCGGCCACGGCGGTGACCACGGCCCGCTCGCGCTCGATGGCGACGCCGCCCATCGAGCCCGACGTGTCGAGCACGAAGGTGATGGTCATCGGCCGTCGCTCGGTCGGCGGGTCGAAGGCGCGCACGGCGATCTGGAAGTCGTAGTAGCCGCCCTCGCCGCTCGCTTCCATCTGAGGGATGATGCTCAGCTCGCCAGCAGGCGGGGCTGGATAGTCGATGGCGTAATAATTGAGGAATTCGTACACCCGGATGTTCATGCCCGAGCTGGAGTCTGGCATCAGCGCCCGAGCCAGGGTCGGCGAGGCCATCGAGTTCGAGTCGTCGGCTGACAAGTAGAGGACCAGGGGCTGCTCATCATCCAGCTGGTCACAGGTGACCGTCTCCGGATCCTCAGGTTCGCTCGGAGGCGGTGCTACTGGCGACACTGGTCCCCCTGAGGTGGACGAGCCTGATGAGCTGCCGGTCCAGCTCCCGTCCTCCTCCATCGCCAGGTCGTCACTCGACATGACGCAGGCCGCCAGGCCGCTGGCCAGACAGGTCATCGTCACCGCAAAGCAAGCAAGTCTTCCAGATCTCATGAGCTCCTCCCAGCGGCCCAAATCGCGTTGGGCCCGTGTGTCGCGCCACCTGGAGGAGCAAGAGTGATGCCGACCGCCCGCCAGTCGGTGCAACTACGGTTTGGGCATCTATGGCACGACAAGGGGAGCTCAAACCCATGACATCGCTGTCACAGGTTGGCCCAGCCTGTCTCGCCCTCACGCGCTACTTGAGGATTTCGGTGCCTTTGGGGGCCTGGAAGACGAATTCCGAGTCTGCGATGCTGGCCGGTTGCTCGACGTCGAGGAAGTCGAAGCGGTTGCGGTTGCTCTGGGCGTCGATGACGAGCACCCGTCGGACGCAGGCCGGATCGCCTTTCTTCAGCAGGGCATCATCGATGTAGAAGAGCACCGTCTTGTAGCCCGGGTTGGGGACCCGGGGGGTTCCAATGATCACCGGACCACCTTCCCATTTGGCGGTCTTGTGGAACTTGAACTTGAAGTTCGGTCTCAACCCGTTGCCCATGATGAAGGACAGCGCGCCTGGATAGTCAGTGCCGGCCATGTTGCCGACGAACATTTGCTGGTTCTCGTGCTCGTAGATCTTGATGATCTTGCCGTCTGAGACCACTCGGTTCTTGTTCGGCGCCTTGTATTTGAACGAGATGCGCCGAGGCCGCTTGACCGTGGCCCAGCCCTCGCTGCGCTTGGTCTTCCCGGCGATCTTGGCCGTGTATTTCTGTTTGAAGCGCGCGCGGAACAGCTGGACTGGCTTGTAGATGACGTCGACTTTTTCGGCGACCGCGTCGGCCGAGCCCGGCGCCGCCGGCCCGAGCTGAGTCGGTGCCGTCTTCGGCGGTGGCTTGGTCGAGGCGATCGGCTCAGCGGTGGGCGCCGAGCTCTGCGGGGGTGGCGTTGACGCCGTTGGCTTGGTGGTCGGCTTCGTCGGCGGGGGCTTGGGTGGCGGAGTGACCTTGCCGGTCGCGGTCAGCGGCGTGTCCGGTGCGGTACTGGCGCTTCCGTTAGCTGTGGCCGACGGGGGCAGCGGCAGGGCGGCACTGGCGTCTGGTGTGGCGGTCGAGGCAGCGGCGTCGGTCACGCTGCCGTCCACTGCTGCATCTGCAGGCGCCGTGGTGGTTGTGGTTGGCTTGCCCTTTTCCTCGCCGCAGGCGAACAGGACGAGGAGCCCCGCGAGGGCCAGAGCAGCGGCGATTGGGTGGGTGTCATTTCGAGGCATGGTCGCTCTCTGGGTGAACGCGCGAGCCGGTAGCGAGCTTACGTCGCCATCTTGCTCGCTCGGGGATGCACTATACTGCGACTGCTCGCAAGCAGGTCGCCATGTTACTGACCCGATAGGCGGCGATCATCAAGGGTGATGTGGAACTGAGGGTACGGTCATGAGGCTGGTGAAGATTGGAGTCGCGTCGGTCAACACGACGGTGGGCGCAGTGACCACTAACACCAACCGATGCATCGCCATGGCCCAGGAAATGGCAGCCGACGATGTAACGATCGCGGCTTTCCCTGAGCAGGTGATCGGCGGTTACGCGCCTGAAGATCTGATCCAGTGGCGCGGTTTCGTGGTCAGCCAGCGTCGGGAGCTCGAGCGTTTCGCCCGTGAGACCAGCGCCCTGCGCACCGTCTTCGCGCTGGGATTGGTCGTCGGCGTGGGTGGTGATCTCTACAACGCTGCAGCGCTCGTTCATGCCGGCCGGCTGGTGTTCTTCTCAGGCAAGGAGAAGCTACCCACCTACGACATCCACTACGAGGCGCGCACCTTGTCCCGCGCCGTCCCCTACCTGCACCTCGACGCCGAAGGTGTGCCGCTCCAGGATGCCATCGTTCAGTTCGACTTCGGCATTTTGGCGCTCGAGGTCTGCGAGGACCTGTGGTCGCCCGACGGCCCGATGAAGCGCCGCTGTTACTCTGGTGCCGAGTTGGTCATCAACCTGTCGGCCTCCCCCTACCGTGCCGGTATCGTGGCCACCCGCCGGGAGATGATCGCCACCCGGGCTACGGACAATCAAGCGACGGTCGCCTATGCCAACCTGGTGGGGGGCAATGACGGGCTGGTCTACGACGGGGGCGGTTTCGTGAGCCAGAATGGGCGCCCGATGCTCGAGGCTCGCCGTTTCGCCGAAGATTGGACCTCTCAGGTCGTCGATTTGGACCGCACGACCCGTTGCCGGCGAGAGACCAGCACCTGGCGGGATGACGCCGAACGGTTCCGGCAGGACCACGACCGGGTGCCGACCATCGAGGTGAGCGCTGAGACGGCGGATCGTAGCGGCCTGGTCTATCCCTTGCCCTTGGGCTATCGCCCCTCGGTCGGCCTGGGCGGCCATGTCGATCAGGGAGACTATCCCAGCTTCTTCCTGCCAGCGCGGTCCGAGCCGAAAGCCTCGCCTCGGGACGAGTTGCTCGATGACCTCTACGAGGCTCTGGCTCTGGGCGTGGCGGACTACTATCGCAAGACCGGCGCCTTCAAGAAGCTGGGTATTGCCCTGTCAGGTGGCAGGGACTCGTGCCTCTGTTTGTTGGTGGCCTGGCGCGCCGTGCAGCTTCTCCACCCCTCGCTCGAAGGCGACGAGCTCAGCGACCAATACCGCGAGCTGCTCAGCGCCTTCTACATGCCCAGCCGGTTTTCCAGCGAGGGAACCCGAGCGGCGGCAGAGCGCGTGGCCGCGGACGTCAATGCCAGCTTCCTGGTGCTGCCCATCGAAGACGCCTTCGAGCGGGAGCGCGCGGCGACCACCGAGATGCTCGAGCCCGAGGGGCTCACGCCGACGCCGATTACTGAGCAGAACATCCAAGCCAGAGTCCGAGCGGGACGAATGTGGAATTGGGCGAATACTAGCGGTGCCCTGTTCGTGCAGACCGGCAACATGAGTGAGAAGGCCGTGGGCTACACCACGGTGGGCGGCGATCTCGAGGGCTGTTTCAGCGTCATTGCCAACTTGCCGAAGACGGTGGTCGTCGCTTTGCTCGACCGCTTGTTGCGCCGCTTCGAGCTCGAAGGCATCCGGATGACCTTGACGACCATTGCCGGCCCAGAGCTCGCTGAAGATCAGTCTGGTGAGGACGAGCTGATGCCCTTCGCGATTTTGGACACTTGCCTGTACCTCTACGCAGGCGAGAAGCTGGCGACCGAGGAGGTCGTCGAGGTGCTGCCCACGCTCTTTCCCGACGTAGAGCCCCAACAGCTGGCCGCGTGGGCCCGCAAGTTCGCCGAGCTGTTCACCCGGTCCATCTTCAAGTGGGTCCGGGCTCCGCTAGTCATCCACGTCGGGTCGGTCGATCTCGACCGCGAGCGGGCCCTTCAGCTGCCGGTGGTGCAGCGCAGGGAGTGGGAGTCGTAGTGCGCCAACCCGCTGTGCCCGACATCTGGCCTGCGCATCCTCTTGTTTTGTAGTGTTTTTTGGAAGAACCCTCCCCCAGCGCAGCGCGCTGGGGCCCCCTCCTATAACCAACAACACATGGGAACACTGAGGGGGATCTCCGCTCTACCGGTTCCCGAAGGATGGAGCGCCCGCGCCACAGGGCGTGGTCGTCGGCAACAAGCGGCTGGCCGACACACTCGCACACATTCGCGAGCAACAGTGCCTCGAGGCTGCTAGCACCCGCCGACAACGCCGCCTCAAAAGCCGTTTGTAGCGCCTATCCTCTTCGCCATCTCGCTCCCAAGACGTCCTTAACCCCTGATAGTGAGTGTATGATGCGCGGTGGCGCGTTTCCGCTCGGAGGAATTATGGATGTGTCCGATCTTCTCGACTACATCGGCCCGGCTATCGGCGTCCTGGTGACGGTGGTCTTTGTTGTCGTCATCGTGTTCAAGCAATTCAAACCGCGGCTGAGCGGCGGCACCTGGGATGCCGCGGTCCAGCAGATTGCCCAGCAGTTCGGCTTGCGCCACACGCCCATCGAGTCGTTCTACGACCAGGCGAGCGGCAACATCGGCAAGTACGACGTGGACGTCAGCGTCGACGTGGACTCGGAGGGGATGGGTGTCGCCTATCGGATGAAGATCGAGATCGACACGTCGATTGGCTGGTCCTTCTTGATGAAGGTCCGGGGGACGAAGGCCGACTGGGAAGGCGATGCCGGCCAGCCCATGCCGGTGGGTGATCCCGAGCTGGATCAGACCATCGAGATCCGGGGAGCGCCACCCCAGCTCTATCAGGTGCTCCAGAGCGATGCTCAGCTGCGGGCGCTCATCAAGCAGGTGGTCGGCGGCTGGGGCGCCTACCTATCTCGTGACGATCTGGTGCTCTTCGTCAAGGCCATCCCGGGCACCGCCGACGAGATCCGGGCCTACCTCGAGCCCATGCTCGAGCTCGCCCGCTGGCTGAGCGAGCCCAACGCGCCGCGCACGGGCGCCGCCGTCGGCACCGCCGCCGCTGGCATGCTGGGACGCTACGACCACGCGCCAGACCAAGAGAAGCTGCCGCTGCTGCACTCGTTCATGGAGCAGCTCGGCTCCACCCTGGGCCCCGGTCAGGCCTATATCAATACCAACGACGAGGAGGTCGACTGGCGCGGTACGGTCAACAACTTCCCCGTCAGGATCAAGCTCGACTCGTGGCCCAACGTGGAGATCGAGCTGAAGCTGCAACACGGCCACGGCGAGGTGGATCTCGAGTTCGATGCCTCCAAGGTCCCCGAACCCGGCGCACCCCCGCCCTGGGACGAGAGCGACACGGTGCGCGTGTTCTTTGGCAAAGGCGTGTTCATCGAGGGAGCCGGCGTGCAGGTGGACGGCATGCTGCAGCACGTCAGCGCCATGCCAGAGCGGGTGATCGCCCAGGTCGCCGAAGCCATGGCCCGTGACGAGGTTCGCAACTTCCGCATCGACTCCCAGCGGCTCTGGGTCCGCATGGGCCCCGAGCTCACTGAGATGCTCGATCCCGAGGGCCAAGTCGGCCGCACCGCCCAGGTCATGGGCTGGCTCGCTCAGAGCCTCCAAGGCGCGCCGCCGGATCCGGCTGCCCTCCAGGCAGCACAGAACCCGCAGTCCGCCGCGGCCATGATGATGATGAAGACCTCCTGCCGGTACTGCAGCACCATGTTCATCGCCTACCCAGACCCCAACTGCCCGAACTGTGGCGCCCCTGCCCAGGCCAGCTAGTCTCGTGGCCGCCGAACCAAAAAACGACGTGGATCCGGTCTGAGCCAGCCCACCGTCCCATTTTCCACTCCCCTTGGTGTGCCATGGTCCGGACAATCCTCTTCGTCCTCTGCCTCTCGCTGTTCACCCTGACCACGACGTCGCTTCAGGCCGCTCCATCCAAGCCCACGGCCAAGCAGTTCACCCTGTTGTCGGAAGTTGCGCGGTGCGAGCGCGGGGTGCTGTCACTCGGCGACCACCCCCCATTTTCGCATAAGTTACGTTACGGAAACTTTGGAGTGTAGGCCCAAAGTAGAAATGTCCGGTTCGCGTTATCGCGGCGGGCATGAGATCAGGACGGACGGTGACGATGAGCGCAGCGGAGTCGGACCGGGTGTCGGGATCACCTTGGGGCGGGGGTGCTAAAGGTCGTGCAGGGGCACGATCGAGCCCAGCCATCAAGGCTGGGCGCAGTAGCGGTTGATGTCGTCGACGATCCTGCTTTCCCGCATCCCGAACCCCATCATGGACTTGGCTGCCTTCCCGGCCAGTTCGGCGTCGTTGGAGTCCAGCGCGTCAGCGGTGTTGCGTGATGCCACGGCCAGCTCCCTCGCCATGGCGACGTATTCGTCTCGCTGGCGAACCAGCTCGGCTTCGGTGAGCGGCACCGCCGCGATGTCGTTGGCGACTTTCTCGAGCATTGCAGCCAAGTTCCGCAGCGCCTTGGAATCGATCCCCGTCGCGGCTAGCAGCGGGCCCTGCGAACGAGCGATGATGTCGAT
>JAUVCD010000620.1 GCA_030590865.1 Myxococcales bacterium
ACTGCCGTGACTGGCACGAGTGCCGTTCTCCTCGTGCTGGGCTTGGCCGCCTGCAGTAAGTACTACATTCCCAACACCGACGTGGAAGACTCGGACCCGAACCGCCGAGTCGTCCAGTTCTGCGAGGTGTACCGCAAAGCCGTCGAACGCAAGGACATCGTCGCCTTGCTCGATATGGCCTCACCTCGCTACTACGAGGACGGTGGCAACGTCGATGCGGAGGACGACATCGACTTCGCTGGCCTGGAAGAGTACTTCGCCGACAAGTTCCACGACGCCAGGGCGATTCGGTACGAGATTCGTTATCGGAGAGTGGTTCGCGACGAGGACTACATTTTCGTCCACTACACCTACTCGGGCAGCTACCGGCTCCCGAGCGCCGACGGCGAGAAGTGGAAGAGCACGGTCGAGGAAAATCGTCTCGAGCTGGTTCCAGACGGCGACTCGTTCAAGATCGTCACTGGGATGTGAGGCCTAACTCGCCACAGAGGCTTTCAGGGGACCCCGATCGCGCTATGCTCGGCCGATGATCTCGGGCCACCGCAGCCTGGCCGACCCTCAGGGCAGCCCCTGGCGCAAGCCTGCCGTCGCCGCCGTCGCCTCGGTCTGCGCCTTGTGGGTTGCCTGTGACGACATCACCCCGATCGATCCCCTGACCCACGGACCGGTTCCCGAGGTCTGCGAGCCCCAAGCCACCCGCGATTGTTACGATGGGCCGGCGGACACTGAGGGTGTGGGCAGCTGCCAAGCGGGCACCCAGACCTGCGCTGACCACGGCCGTGCCTGGGGGGCCTGCGAAGGGCAGGTCGGCCCACAGCCCGAGGACTGTGAGACTGAGGCCGACGAGAATTGCGACGGTATCCTCACGTGCGGCCAGACCGTGCTGAGCCTGCGTGTCGGTGTCGATCAGGATGAGGTTGCTTGGGACGTTGGGGTGGACGGCGACGACAACATCTATCTGACCGGCTACTACCGTGACCCCATCGATTTTGGCGGTGGCGATCTGCCGACCACCACGGCGCGGCGCGACGTCTTCGTGGCCAAGCTGTCGCCTGAGGGTGATTACGCCTGGAGCCAGGGCCTCTACGGCGACAACCACTACACGCCTCGGGGGCTGGCCGTCGGTCCCAGCGGCTCGGTCGCCGTCTTGGCCAGTTTCAGCGGCACCATCACCATCGGCAGTGTCACCCACGACAGCCACGGTGGAACCGATGGGCTAGTGGCCATGTTCGGGTCCGATGGTGCCTTGCTCTGGAGCGCACGCTACGGCGAGTCGGACAACCAGAATCCGGTTGGCGCGACCATCGACGAGGCCGGCAATCTCTACGTGACCGGCTACTTTGCCGGTGAGATCGACTTTGGCGGCGGCCCCCTCTCCGCCACCACGGGAAGCAACGATCTGTTCGTCGCCAAGCTCGCTGCTGACGGACAGCACCTGTGGAGCAAGAGCTTCTCGGGGCTCGAGGACCAGATCGCCCAGGCGGTGGCGGTGGACTCAGCCGGAGCCATCTATCTGGTGGGCTATTTTGCCGGCGAGGTCGATTTTGGACAGGGCATGCATGCCGCGGCTGGTGACGAGCAGGATATTTTCGTGCTCAAGCTCGACGCTGATGGCGAGACTCTCTGGAGCCGGACCTATGGTGACGAGTCAGAGCAACGAGCTGTGGCGGTGGCCGTCGATGGGCAGGGAGACCTGATCGTCTGCGGTCGGCTCGAAGGAAGTATCGATTTCGGCGCCGGAGCGCTCGCAGCGACCGGTGGTGGGGCAGCCTTTGTGGTCAAGCTCGACGGCGACGGTCAGCTGAAGTGGAGCCAGCAGCTAGGCGACTCAGCCAATCAAGGCGCGACTGATGTGGCCATCGATAGCCGGGATCGCATTCTGGTGACCGGTTTCTACGAGGGGAGCGTCCAGCTGGGTCATACCGTTTTGCCGGAGAGTGGCGTCTACGAGCCGAGCATCTTCGTGAGCAAGCTCGAGCCTGATGGGAGCTACGTTTGGAGTCGGGGCATCAAGGTTCACGGTGACCAGTCTGCTTATGGGGTGTCCCGGGCGTGGCGCAGCCTCGCCATTCGCTCAGACGACCAGGCCGTGCTCGCCGGCTACGTCAGGGGAACCATCGACTTAGGTGATGGCGAAACCACCGGCGCCAACGGTGCCGACATCTTCGCGGCCTGGCTCGAGCCCTAGCTGACGCTTCGTAGTCCGCGGAGCGAATCGGGGGGGAGCAGCCGGTCGAAGGTGCCGCGCTCTTTGGCTGCCGCCAAGGCACGCAGGGCGGTGCTGTAGCCTCTGACGATCAGCGGGCGGGCGGCGAAGCGGTTCACGTAGCTGTACCGCCCCAAGTCGGGCGCGATGTCGATGAAGGTGACGTGAGGGAAGCGTCTGGTCAGGAGCTCCACCCCGCGGCGTTCCTTCTCGGTCAGCAAGATGCTCAGTGACTGTCGCAGCACGCCGCCGGCGCCTCGCCGGGCGATCGACCGTTTTTCGTCGAGCGCCCGTTGGGGCCGATAGATGTTGGAGATGATCACCACGTTGGCACCGGCGTCGACTGCGACGTCGGCGGAAAGGGTGCGAGCGACCTCGCCGTCGACGTAGTACCGCCCGCCGATTCGGATTGGCCTGAACAGCCCTGGGACACAGCAACTTGCGGCCACCGCCTCGCTGATGGGCGTGTCCTCGTTGTGGCCAGGTCCGAACACGACTCGTTCGGCTGTGTCGACGTCGACCGCAGTGACGAACACCGGCTTGGCGAGTCGTCGGAAGCTGTTGAAGGGCAGGTGCATGCGCAGATAGCGCTCGAACTTGCGGATCGACAGTAGGCCGGACAACAGGTGGCCTGGGTCGAACAGCTCGCGCCGCGTCGGTGCGCCTGCAAAGGTCCCTAGGTGCAGCCGCGGTCCCTGGTGCCGCCGCCGCCAGGGAAGCCGATAGCCGTCGAGCAGCACGTCGAGCGGAATGTCCTGACCATACATCGCTCCGACGATCGCGCCTGCGCTCGTCCCGACGAATATTTCTGGAAGCAACCCGAGCTCTTCACAAGCTCGCAGCACACCCAAATGAGCCAAACCACGTGCCGCCCCCCCTGAGGCTACGAAGGCGATCTTTACGCGGTCCATATTCTTCTCCCGGTCTAACAAACATGCCGGACATCGTCGCCTGCGGCAAAAGAACACCGGGGAAAGGTAGGAGTTGTGACCACTTGGTGGGATTGCGCCCGAGGTGTTGAACCGGCGAGTGAGACACAGAACTAGGACCTAGCGACGAGGACCAGCGGACCGAGAATTGGTGGGCCTTTCAGAAAGGCACATGCTCTGCGGTCCGAGCGATCACGAACGAGTCACCCCGGCGCTCTAGCCAGAAGAAGATCTCGTCGCCTAAGAGCCGTTCGTTCTTTACGGTGTGGGTGAGGATGGGGATTCGCAGCACCAGGTCGTTTGCCGCCTGCTGCTGGGTGGTCGAGGTGCGGAGCCGGACGGCCAGAGGCAAGGCGCCGAGCTGGTCGCTCCGATAGGTCGTCACGTCCGCCTCTCGGTAGATCGAACGGGTCGCGAGCTGCTGGTACTCCCGTTTGCGGAAGCGCTCGCGCCACATGTTGGTGATGGCGGTCGACCGTCGCTTGCTGCCGGTGCGGGTGTCCTCGTTGATCCCGTTTGAGCGTATCAGCAACGACATTGCCGACACGTCCTCGCTGACCATCGCTTCGAAGAACAACCGCACCGTCTCGAAGGCGACTTGGGTGCCCAGTGGCGACCGTAGCGTGACGATGTCATCGTTTGCTTCGGCGCGATCTTGGTAGGGCGGTGGATCGCTCGTCAAATCAACGGCGATGCCAGCTGGGCGACGCTCGTCGTCCGGCAGCTCGCTCGCTGTGGGAAATTGGGCTGGTGCATGCTCGGTGCAGGCACCCAGTGATGCCAGCGTCATCCACAAGACGGCGCCGCCTGCGCAGCGCCGTCGCCTCCTGGTCGGCGTAGCTCGGGTCGTAGGGCCAAGGGGGCCGCTGTCATCACGAGCCGCCATCGCAGGTCTCGCCAGCCAGGGCGTCACGGGCTCACGCCGACGATGGTCGGCTCGCCGGTTCGTCGGAACGCGGCCATCGCACCATCGGGAAGCTCAGTCCACCCTTCTGGCGTGCTCCCACTTTGGAAGTCGGAGGCCACCACGGCGAGGCGGCATGGCTCGAGGTCTGGCATTCGCAGCTTGCTCGGACCATCACCTGCAAACAGAGGCTCGAAATCCTCGCGCCCCTTGAGTAGCCGATAGGCCATCGGCGCGCCGCGATGAGCGGCGATCAGGTAGTCCGGCGTGGCCAACATGATGTTGAGCTCGGCGGGGCCGAGCCCGACGCCTCGTCCGATGCGGTCGAGCAATGCCAGGCTCGACTTGAGCGCCGGGAACACGTCATCTGGCGTGATGAGTGGGAAGTCGAGCTTGCCCGCATCGTGGAGGAAAGAGAGGAACAGATGGAACAGAAGCTCGCTGTCCGTCTCCCCACGAAGGCTGCGTCGCAAGAACTTCGGCAGCGTCTCGAGCAACTGTTCGCGCACCGTGCCGAAGTCACCGACCGTGCCGGTGTCGGCGAACATCCACTGCCGGTAGCGAAATGGGTGGGTGTTGTCGGCTCGCAGAGCCCCGACGGTGGCCCGCCGCACATGGGTGATCAAGATGTCGCTACGGACGTCGTCGATCATGTCGGCGATGTCGAGCTCCGGTCGGTCGTCTAGGGGCCTGCGCTTCAGCAGGACCTCACCTGCCTGGAAGAAGCCAACCCCCCACGCCCACTGACTCTCCGGTCCGTCGAAATGCCCGGGCTTCGGTCCGTCGACATGCTCGGGCCTCGGTCCGTCGAAGTGGCAGTGGAGCACGCTCCGCTCGTAGTCTGCGAAACGGTTGCAGAGATCCGGCCTGTTTCCGATGAGTCCGAGAAGTCGAGCCATGACGTCGTCTACTTAGAGCGTTGGTGTTCTGGTCATCCGACGCAAGCTCATTCTGCTCAGTGTCCGGCTCATTGCTGACAGGTTCGAGGGTTGCCACGATCAGGGGCATCCTGGGCATCGACGGGCTGTCGTGAGCACCTCTTGGGCCCCTGCGTCGAGCCGCTCAATTCGGGCCTCCACTCATGGGGAAAGGCGATTGAGCATCCGCGGGAAGGGGATGGTTTCGCGCACGTGGGGCAGGCCACAGATCCACGCCACGACCCGCTCGAGTCCCAAGCCGAAGCCCGCATGGGGGAAGGTGCCGTAGCGGCGCAAGTCGCGGTACCACTCGAACGCCTCGACCGGCAGCTGGTGGTGCTCGATGGCAGCGTCGAGCACCGCCAAGTCGCTCTCGCGCTCGCCGCCACCGACGATTTCGCCGTAACCTTCGGGGGCGATGATGTCTACGCCCAGCGCCAGCCGGTCGTCGTCTGGATCCCGCTTCATGTAGAACGCCTTCACCGCCGCTGGGTAGCGGTGCACCATCACGGGCCGGTCGAAGTCGGTGGACAGCAGGGTTTCGTCCTCCCCACCGAGATCGTTGCCCCATTCGAGCGGCGGAGCCTGACTTTCCGCGCCGTCGGTGGCCTGCGCGGCTCGCTGCTGGCTGATGACGTCGACCGCCTCGGTGTAGCTCATTCGAGGGAAGGGCAGCTTGATCGCCTCGAGCTTCGTGACGTCCCGTTCCAGGGTCTGAAGCTCCTTGGGCCGCGAGTCGAGCACGCGCTCGACGACAAAGCAGATGAGCTGTTCTGCCAGCGCCATCGCCCCATCG
>JAUVCD010000614.1 GCA_030590865.1 Myxococcales bacterium
CCCCACTGCCGCCTGCGTCAGCCCAAACGTAGTCGAGCCGTCTCCAGCAGCTCGCGGGTCGGGCCGCGGAGGCTCTGCTCTGCCGCGCCGAGCTCTTCGACTAGGCTCGCCAAGCTGGCCCGCGCGCCGTCGTCTGTTCCGTCGGTCGCTGCCAGGGCCAACCACAAGCGCGCCCGAGCGATCTGATCGTCGTTGCCCGTCTGTCTGGCATGCTCCCAGGCAAGCTGCCCGTCTGCTACCGCGGCATCATCCAGACCGGCCTCGCGCAAGATGTCGGCACGGCGCAACAGGGCGATGGCCATGTTGGGGTCTCGAGCTCGCCGCTTCACCTCGATGGCTTCATCGATGGCCTCGCGGGCCCTCTCCAGCTGCCCGAGCTGACGCAAAGCGTCTGCGTGCACCGACTGAGCCATGCCATGGACGCTCCAATCGGCGGCTTCTCGTGATTCGCTAGCGGCTTGCTGTGCCGCTTTGGCTGCCAGCTTCGGGGTGCCGGCACGTAGCTGACAGGTTGCTAGGTTGACCAAGGCGCCGCGCCTCAACCGGCCGAAATGCTGCGTCTTGGCTTTCTTCGCCACCTGTCCGAACAGCTTGATGGCTCGTGGCTGGTTGCCTGCCGCGCTCTCCATCGCCGCCCAGTCGTTCTCGGCGTCGAGCACCGCCCAGGCTGAGCCGAGCTGTTCAGCCGCCCCCCGGGCTTGCTCGAGCGCCTGTTGGCACTCAGGGTCCGAAAGCTCACGGGTCTCATAGAGTAGCTCGACCCGCAGCACCAAGACCCGGTAGCGGAGGTCGCCGTAATCGGCTGCCGGCAGCGCCGGGATGGCCTCGTCCACGAGGGCCAGGCCTCGGGCGGCTCGCAGTAGTCTTGCCATGGCCAGGCGGGCCTCGACCGCCAGCCGAATGTCTCCATAGTCGTCGGCATCGAGCACCAGCTGTGGATCGGCTTGGGCTGCCGTATCGCCCAGCGCATGGGCAATCGACAGGGCTAGGACGCGCGCCCAGATGGCGTCTCGTGACTCATAGGTCACTCCTGCTTCCAGCCGTTGCTGCCGCTGCCGCGCCAGTTTCGGTTGTCCTGAACGGAGCAGCGCTTCGACGATCAACAGCCCGGCGCGCAACCGGCTGGCTGGATCGGTGCGGATCTCCTCCAGCCGCTCGGCTTGTTCGGCGGCCAAGCGAAACAGCCCCACTGCCAGCGAGTGGTCCACTGCGCGGCGCAGGTGAGTAGCGGCCAGCTTTACATCGCCGAGCTCGAGATGGCCCGCGGCGATGAAGGCAGCGTCTTCGCCAACCTGGTCGGCTCGTGCGACACCTTCGAGCAAGCAGCGGTGCAGTCGCGGTGCCCACGGCTTGTTCCGCAGATCGACCACCACCGCCTGTCGAACCATTGGCTGAGCGAAGCCATACTCGTGCCGCTCGGCATGGGACACCAACAGGCCCGCCTCCACCAGTGCTTCGAGGGCGCTCTCCACGGCCTCCTGTTCGCAGCCGAAAGCGGTCATGACGTCGAGTAGCTGCCCCACCGCCAGCCAGGCGCCTGACAGGCCCACGCAGAGCAGCACCTGTGCGCCGGTGCGCGCTGCCGTGCTACCAGGCTCGAAGAAAGACACCAGCCGGGCATGGACCAGCTCGGCCACCCCGGGTACCGAGCTTTGGAGCACCTGGTCATGCACCGGGTGCCAAGCCCCTTCATGCCACCGGAGCGAGCTCATCTCCCACCAAGCCAGCACCGACTGAACCAGCAAGAAGGGCACCCCCGCGGCACCTTCGACCACCGCCTGCTCCAGAGCCGGTGCCAGCGGGGCCACCGCACGGACGAGTTGCTTGGATTGTTTGACGTCCAGCGGGACGAGCGGAGCGCGGGTGGCGCCTGGTCCCACGTCGCGCTCGACCTGGCCAATGAAGCTCGTGAGCGCAGCGCTAGCGCCGGGCTCGTCGCGCACGGCCACCACCACCAGCAGCTTGCCACGGGCCTTTCGGGTCGCCCGGTCGGTCAGCATCGACAGCAGCGATAGCGTGGGTTCGTCGGCCCACTGGGCGTCATCGATCAAGATCAACAGAGGCCCGGCGGCACTGGTCTCGATGAGCGCCTCTTCGACTGCCTCGATGGCTGCATCTAGTCCTTCGGTGCTCGCCAGCCCACCGCCCGTGCCGGCCCGCCCGATAGCCTCGGCCACCGATTCGAGCCCCTCCACCTCACCCACCGCGCGGCGCAGTGGGCGCAGCACGCCCTGCCGCTGTTCCAGGCAGGTCGCCGACACAACCCGGTCGAAGCCGAAACCAGCGGCGGCGGTGTGCAGGGCCTCGAGCATGCGGCCACGACCGATCCCCTGGGGGCCGGTGATCAGGATCACGCCAATCGACCCCTTCTGCGCTTGCTCAGCGGCTCGGCGTAGCGTGCCCATGATCGCCGGCCGCATCACCAGGCTCGGCTGTTCGCTAGGGACCACCGGCGCTCGAGCATCCTGTCCGATGAGCTTGCAGATCCCTTCGTGCAGCGCTGGGCTCTCGCGGTGTTCGCCCGTCTCGGCATCGACCCAGCGCCACGAGGCGCCGGCGCTGTGCGGTGCGTCGATCAGCACGATCTTCCGCTCTAGGGCAGGGAGCCAGGGCGTGGCCGGGAGCCAGCGCTCTCCAACGACCAGCAAGGGACCATCGGTGCTCACCCCTGCAGGAACGGCCTTTCGCTGCCGTCGCCACACACCGGGTCTCAATGGAACACCCCGGCGCTCTTGGTAGCTCGGAGGATCCAAGGCAGTGACCACCCGCAGGGGCAGCGACAGCAGTGGCTCGGCGTCGTGCAATAGCGCCAGGGTCCGTTCAGGCGCTTGATCGCCCGAGCCTCCGCCATGAACGAAGCGGTTGCGGGCGTCGAGTAGCGACGCCAAGGGCTTGCCGTTCACGAAGGCAAACAGCTCGGCCGCCGCGGGCACCAGGGATTTCAGTTGGCTCGCGGCGGTGCGCGCCAGGCTGCACCACTGCCCGTCAGTCAGACGGGCTGCTCGACCGAGCGCCTTGCCGAGCGGTCGGGGGGCTGACGTGTCACCGAGCGCGGTCGCGAGCAAGGCGAGCTCGATCGATACGGCATATCGCACTATCGCGGTGCCGAGCTCGAACAGCCGCTTGCGCACGCCAGTGGCATCGCCCTCGTCCCGTGCCACCTCGACGCCAATGGCTACCGCGGCCAGTGGTTCTGGAAGCTCGGCGATGAACGCTGCCAGCTCGTCCAGCACGTCCTCGTCCAGCGGGTTGGTGCGGCGGCTCGCCAGGCTCTCACTCGCCAGGCTCTCGACGGTCAGCGATGCCTCCGGCGGCTCCTCGCCATCGGGATCGCCGTCCGACTGCCGATCCGATCCATCGACCACCGCTCGATACTAGCCCGGATTGACCAGAGCCTCCGAGCGAAGCGGTGGTTGGCCCTTGGATCACATGATCTCGTCGGCACGGTTCGCTCGCTGCGCCAACGGCATGGGCAGCGGGACTGAGGCGATGGGGTGGCTCCTCAGCCCGCTTGCAGGATCGCGTCGACCAGCTGCTCGAGGCGCTCCGCCTCCGGTGGGCTACTGACGGTGAAGCTGGCGACCAATCGTCCACCCTCGATGTCCGCTTGCCAGTTGGCGCAACCTAGCTCCTTCGCCTCGGTGCGGGCCACCTCCCGCCACGTCTCAGCCTGCGCTTCGGCTCGCCGTCGACGGACTCGATCTTCGGCCGAAAATCGGGCGACCCACCAGCGGCTCGCCCGAGCTAGCCACGAGTGAGTCATTTCAGTGGCTGTTGCGGCGCCTTCGACCACCGTGAGCTCGAGCCGCACATCGTCGTCACGGCGGCCAACCGTCAAGCTGACCACGAGTGCATCGTGCTGCACGGTGACCTGCGTGCCGCCGGCCTCGAGCCACACGCTGGTCTGCTCGTGCTGCTTGGGTGCGGCGCGGTACACCGACTGGCTCCGGCGTTCATCCCGATCGTCGTGGCTCAAAGCGTGACAGAGCGCCTGGGCCAGTGCGCGGGCTGGGGCGCGGCCATCGGTGGCGAGCACGTCCCAGATCAGCGCCAGCCCACTTTCATAGCCCGTGGCCAGGCGGGTGCCGTCAGGTGAGAAGCTGATGGCGGTGCTGTGATCCGGCGACGGATCGAAGCGACCCACGATGTCTCGGTTCTCCACGTCCCAAAGGGTGACGTCTCGGCTCCAAGCGAGCTGGGCCAGCAGCATGCCGTCAGGTGAGAAGACCAGGTCCCGGGTTCCAGCCGAGCACTCGCCGTCGAGCTGTGCCACCAGCTTGCCGCTGTCCAGATCCCACAGATAGATGTCTCGGGTCCCGCTGTCGCAGGCCAGCCAGCGCCCATCGGGGGAGAAGGCCACGCAACGCGCCTCCTCTGGCTTGTGAGACTTGAACCGCACCTTGCCGCTGGCGACGTCCCAAACCCAGACCCGCCCTTCCCGGGACCCGGCGGCAACCATCGTGCCGTCTGCCGAGAAGCGGACCATATCGAGTCGGTCTCCACCGAGGCGCAGATCGCGCAGCTTGCGACCACTGGGCAGCTCGCGGATCTCGATGAACAGGGAGCAGCCGACGGCGAGCAGCCTGTCGTGGTGGGACAGGGCGAGTCTGGACGGTTGTTCGTTGTCGTCCAGACCAATCTGTTCACGCTGGTGACTCGCCAGCTGCTCGAGCACCACGGTTCCATCAGACACCCAGGCCATGCGGGTGCCACGGGGTGAGACGTGGACTGCTCGCCGGTCTTCTGGCTCCAGCCGGTGCTGCTCGACGCCGGTGCCGGCGTTCCAGATGCGGCAGTCCTTCGAATTGGCGGTGATGACCTGGTCACCATCCGAGCTCCAGGCCACCAAGTTCATGTCTCCATGGGGGCCCTCGTTGCCTGCGAGCGGCACCGCATCAGGCAAGTGCCAGGACAGCAGGCTGGCACCTGCTGCGGCGCAGAGCTTGTGGCTGTCCCGGGAGATGGCAAAAGCCGAAGTGCCCACATCCGGAATCTCGATGCGCGCCACCAGCTCATTCTTTCGCCAGTCCCACAGGACCAGCGCGTCGTCCCAATCCCGACCGACCAATAGCTCGTCGTCAGGCGTGAAGCTCAAGCTGGCGACATGTGCGTGGTCGATGATGTGCATCGTCTCGCCGGTCCTCGTTGCGACAATTCGCAGCTGACTTCCACTCATGGGCGAGAGGGCAACCTTGGTTCCGTCGGGCGACAGGGCGAAGGCGGCAATTCCATCTTCCCCTGTCCAGCCCTTGGGACGAGCGCCTAGCTGGGCGGTAGCCCGTACCAGCAGGCGCCCTTCGCCGGTCAGGGCCAATGCTCGCTGACCGTTGGGCGTGACGGCCAGAGCCTCGATGCGGTCCAAACAGATCCTGTCCGAGGCCTCGATCTTCCCCGTTGCACTGTTGACGATTACGAGGTCGCCTTCCTGAGTGCCCGCCAGCAGCTGCTCGTCCCGCCTCATGAAGGCGAAGCAGCGCGGAAGAGACGGCAGATCCTCGCTCACCATCAGCTCTTCGCCTGCCAATGACCACCGCTGAAACCGAAAGTAGGCCGTCGCGAAGCTCTGGCCATCCAGGGACACTGCCGGCCGGCGCGATCGGTGGTTGATCGTCACCAAGGCCATGCCGCTCTCGGCGTCGAGGATCTGAGTCGCCCTGCCGCAAGCGATGATGCGACGGTCGTCATCCGCAAAGGCCAGCCCGCCGTCAATGGTGCAGGTGCAGCGCCAGCGCGTTGGGCCCAGTCGCTGCAGGGCACCGTCTGGCAGTGATGGCTCACCGTTTGGCGTGGCTTTCGTCACGACCTCTGCC
>JAUVCD010000256.1 GCA_030590865.1 Myxococcales bacterium
CGGGACTATGCCGCCCAATCTCCCGCGCCAGCCCCTCGACTACCGGTGCCAGCTCGATAATCTCGTCGATGATTCGAAGTCTACTCATACCAATGCCTTCTTCCTGCCGCGCCTTCCTGCGCTTGCCGCCCCCCCCCCGCCATCGTGCTCGGCAAAGAATCGAAGGAGCCTCTCCCCCCGTCAGTCTGAGCAGCACAAAGAAACAGAATCGGAGGCGGATTCGGAGGCGGATTCAGAGGCGGATTCAGACGCGGACGCAGCCCCGGACCCGGACGCAGGCGCCGACAGGGCAAGTGCCTTCTGCTCCCGACTCGCTCGGGCCGGAAACTAGCCAGTTCCCGGCTCGAAACCCCAGTTTCTCCGCGAAGCGCTTTTGGGGTGGGGCCCCGTCGCCGAAGGCGATGGGGCGGGGTTTTTCCAAAAACCCCGAGAAAAGACGCTAGTCGGCCAATCGGAGGCGCTGGCGAAGGGCTCGCGCGCCCTTCGCCCCGCCCAGGGGCGCGCGAGACCGCAGCGCCTTTCGGGCCGGAAACTAGTTAGCGGCCCAGCTCCTCGGCGATCCGGTCGAGCACGCCGTTGACGAAGAGACTCGACCCCTCGCCGCCGTAGCGTTTGGCCAGCTCGACGGCCTCATTGATGATCACCGGGCGGGGCACCTGGGTGCCTCGGGTCAGCTCGTGCACGCCGATACGCAGAATATTGCGATCCACCCGAGCCATCCGTTCGAGCCGCCAGTGCCGGCTCGCCGCGCTGATCAGCTCGTCGATTCGGTCCAGATCGGCGGTCGCTGCCAAGACCAGCTCGTCGGCATAGACCCGCCCTTCGACGTCGCCCGGCACCTCAGCCCAGTAGTCCGTCACGAGCTGAGGCATCGCTGCCGCGCCACCGCCGGATAGATCGAGGGCGAACAGCATTTGCAGCGCTGCTTCACGACCGCTGGTTCGAGCACCCAATCCTATGGTCTCCTCGAGTTCGGCATTCCCAAGACGCTCATCCGAGCTGGCTCATCAGCGAGACGAGCTCGATAGCCGATAGCGCCGCCTCGGCACCCTTGTTGCCCGCCTTGGTCCCGGCCCGTTCGATAGCCTGCTCGATCGTGTCGGTGGTGAGCACCCCAAAAGAGACCGGCACGCCGCTGTCGAGGGAGACCTGAGCGAGTCCCTTGCTCATCTCGGCGGCGATGTACTCGAAGTGCACCGTGCCCCCGCGTATCAACGCTCCGACCGCAATGATGGCGTCCACCTCGTCGGTGCTGGCCACGCGGGCCGTCACCATCGGTAGCTCCCACGCCCCGGGCACCCGCACGATCCGGATGTTGCCGGCATCGGCACCGTGGCGCACCAGCGTGTCGATCGCACCGTCGACGAGACGGTCGACGATGAAGTGGTTGAAGCGGCTAGCCACGATGGCGAAGCGGCTGCCCTCGGGAACTTGCAGCGTGCCTTCGATGACCACAGGCCCGCCGCTGGCTGTTGCGTTATCACCCATCGCTCTTGTCTTCCTTCGTCGCAGTTAGGGGCACCAGACCGACCACTTCCAGTCCGTAGCCGGTCAACCCGGCGATCTTATGCCTACTGTTGGTCAATAGGCGAAGCTTGTGTGCTCCAAGGTCCGCCAGCATCTGGGCGCCGAGCCCAAACTTCCGCAAAATCCCGCGGGCCCGAGAGCTCGCGGCCTGGCTCGGCTCGACGAGCCCGGGCACACTGTCGGCCGCGGCCGGAACACCGGCGGCGCCGGCCGGCGGTGCCGGTTCACCGAGGCGCTCGAACTCGTCACCCAAGGTTCTCGGCGAGTCGAGATAGAGCAGGACGCCGCTCCCCTCTTGCTCGATGCGATCGATGGCGTCCCGCAGGTCCGAAGTCCCACCAGGATTGGTCGAGCAGAACAAATCGCCGACCACCGAGCCTGAATGAACCCGGCACAGGACTGACTCTTGAGACCCAATGTCCCCTTTCACCAAGGCCAAGGCCTGGCGGGACTCGACGGCCACCTCGAAGACGATGCCGAGCCACTCGTTGTGGGTCTGGCACAAGGTGATCGGTCGCTCCGCTACCCGCTCAACCAAGGCCTCGGTCTGCATCCGGTAGTGAATCAGATCGGCGATCGTCGTGATCTGGAGATGGTGCTCCTCCGCAAACTCCTCGAGATCGGGCATGCGCGCCATCGTCCCGTCATCCTTCATTATTTCGCAGATGACGCCCGCCGACCGCAGCCCCGCCAAGCGCGCCAAGTCAACCGAGCCCTCGGTCTGGCCGGTGCGCACGAGCACGCCGCCGCGCCGAGCCTTGAGCGGGAACACGTGGCCAGGGGTCAGCAAGTCGTTCGGTTTGGCGGTCGGACTGATAGCCACCTGAATGGTATGGGCGCGGTCGGCGGCGCTGATACCCGTCGTTACGCCCTCAGCGGCTTCGATGCTCACGGTGAAGGCGGTGCCCAGCGCAGGCCGGCCACGCCCAGGGACCTGCATCATCGGCAGCGCGAGCTGCTCGATGTGCTGCTCATCGAGGGTCAAGCAAATGAGCCCGCGACCGTGTTTGGCCATGAAATTGATGGCCTCCGGCGTCACGAGCTCGGCGGCCATGCAGAGGTCGCCCTCGTTCTCCCGGTCCTCGTCATCGACCAAGATGATCATCTTGCCAGCCCGGATATCCGCGAGGGCACGTTCGACGCGCTCGCGAACCGCCACATCGATGGTCGGCGCCTCGGCAACAGGCTTGGCTTCGTGGGTCTGTGTGGACATTGTCGGGTTCCTCTCAGTCGACGAACCCCCCGGTTCGCAACGCGTCCAGCAGCGACGCGTCACCCGTCCCGTGGCCATCGGCGGCCGGCGGCGCAACCCCGGCGGTGTCCGGAGCAGTAGTTATGCCTGCATAGTCGAGCTGGCGGGCGACGTACCGCGCCAAGACGTCGACTTCGAGATTCACTGGATCGCCGATCTTCCGGTCCTGAAGCGTGCAGCTCGCCAAAGTGTGAGGCACCAGCATCACCCAGAAGCTCCGTGGTTCGACCAGCTCGTTGATCGTGAGACTGACGCCGTCGATGGTCACTGACCCCTTCGGTGCCAGATAGCGCTGCAGTCGCTCTGGGGTCGCAACAACCAGCCGTTGAGCACCTGCAACGGGCTGTATGGCCGTCACCTTCCCTACCCCATCGACGTGGCCGAGCACGAGGTGGCCGCCGAGACGCCCGTCGAGCTTCGCGGCACGCTCGAGGTTCACCCGCGCCCCGGGGACCAAGCGTCCCAGCGTCGTGACGGCCAGCGTTTCGGCTGACACGTCGGCCTGGAAGCCGTGGTGATGAACCGCGGTCAGCGTGAGGCATGCCCCGCTGACGCTGATCGACTCGCCCAGCGTGAGCCCCTGCAGATCCGCAGTCAGCCGCAGCAGGCCCCCGGCGCCAGTGCGCTCTAAGCTAACGACAGTCCCCGTGGTCTCGACCAAGCCGGTGAACATCGACCCCTCAACTCCCGGACCCCTCACGACGTGAGGTCAGCAAGCGCTCGATCATGCGGCTGTCGTAGCGCGACAGCTCGGTGAAGACGATACCCATGCCTGGCGGGTCATCATGCACCCGCACCACCTCGCCGACCCCTGCCACCGTCTGGATCTCCTCCATGAGCAAGGTGAACTCGAGGTTCACCTTGGTGCCCACCGGCAACGGCTCACGAGACCGAATGAACACCCCTGAGCGCGACACGTTGGTGACATACTCGTTCACGAAGGCATCGAAGGACTCGAATTCCTTGTTGATGGTGATCCGCTCGTCTTGGCGGCGAACGCCATCTGGAGTGGGGTCTGTCGGGCCGGTCATGGCAGGCAATCCTGTCGCTCGGCTCAGCCGTCCTGCAAATCGAACTGTTCGATGTGGTACCCGTCGCAAGCCTTGAGCACGATGCGGCGCGCGAACATGCGCTCCGCCTCCTGAATGGCCTCCCGCTCTTCGCTGCGCAACAGCTCGATGATGGCCGGGTGGGCGTTGACCGTGATCTGGTAGCCCTGAAGGTGAGCCTGCTCACGGCGGATCTGCCTCAAGATCTCGTAGGCGATGGTCTCGCGACTCATCAGTTGACCCGTGCCATCGCAGTAGAAACAAGGCTCGTGCATCACCCGAGTGAGACTTTCTCGAGTGCGCTTTCGGGTCATCTCGATGAGCCCGAGATCGGATATGCGGTTGAGCGTCGTCTTGGCCTTGTCGTTGACGAGCAAGGCTTCGAGCTTTCGTCGGACCTTCTCGCGATTCGAGGCGCGATCCATGTCGATCAAGTCGAGGATGATCAGTCCGCCGAGGTTCCGGAACCGCAGCTGGTAGGCGATCTCCTTCACCGCCTCCATATTGGTGGCGAGAATGGTGTCTTCCAGATCCTTGCTGCCCTTGCCGACGTAGCGACCGGTGTTGACGTCGATGGCGGTCAGGGCTTCAGCCTGATCGATGATCAGGTACCCTCCTGACGGCAACGGCACTTTGCGTGACAGTGCCCGGCCGATCTCGTCCTCGATTCCGTAGGCATCGAAGATCGGCTCGCGCTCGTCGTAGAGGTGCACATCCTGCACCCGCTCAGGCATGAACATCCCGACGAAACGGCGCAGGCGGCCGTACTGCTCGCGGTTGTCGATCACGATGCGGCCGACATCCTCGGTGAACAGATCACGAGCGGTCTTCATGACCAGGTCGAGCTCTTCGTAGAGCGAATAGGGTGCCCGCCCGCCGCCATCCCGCTTCTTGACGATCTCATCCCACAGCCGGATCAGATAGCCGACATCGTTCTTGAGGTGCTTCTTGGTGAGCCCCTCGGCGACGGTACGAACGACCAGGCCACCGGTCGGCGGCTTGACCGAGTCAATCGCCGCCCGCAGACGCGCCCGCTCTTTGTCCGAGCCGATGCGCTTGGAGATGCCGACGCTCTCGACCGTAGGCAGGTAGACCACATAACGGCCAGGCAGGGACACGTGGCTGGACACCCGCGCCCCCTTGGTCCCGATGGGCTCCTTGGTGACCTGAACCACCACGTGCTGACCTTCGCGCACCACCTCTCGAATGGGCGTGTTCTTGGGGATCCGGGCCTTGTTGTCCGTCCCTTGCTTTCGAGAGCGCCCGCGACGAGCCGTGGATCGTTTCTTCCCCCGCCCCGTCGCGCTGCTGCGCCCAGGCCCGGCGGTGCCAGAATTGTCACGCTCGGTGGTGGTCTTAGCCGACCTGGTGCTGCGCTTGGTGCGACTCCCCCGACCGGGCTGAGAGGCCCGTGCGCGGCGGGTACGACGACGTCGGCGGCCTCTGGTCTCACGAGGCACCGTCAGCTCGGCAGCAGCCTCGCTCGACTCGGCGGCGGCTGGCTCGGCAGCAGCCGCACCTGCCTCGGTCTCCCCCGCGTCGGCCGCCTCATCGTCCGTTTCGCGATCGTCGTCCGATTCGGTTGAGGCCTCGTCGTCGCCCTCAGCCTCACTCTCGACGTCAACCTCGACCTCGGCCTCAGCCTCGTCGGCATCCTCGACGTCGACCTCGACCTCGACCTCGTCCTCGTCCCCGACCTCGTCCTCAGCCTCGTCCTCGTCCTCGACGTCGACCTCGACCTCGACCTCGTCCTCGTCCTCAGCCTCGTCCTCAGCCTCGTCCTCAGCCTCATCTTCGTCTTCGACGCCAGCCTCAGACTTCCGCTCCCCAGCCAGAGACTCAACGTCCGCGGCCTCGTCAGGCGCCGCTGCCTCCTGGTCCACTTCGTCGGCAGCGGCGTCTTCGACCGCAGCTTCGTCCCCTGGCGGTGACTCGTCCACGCCCTCGGTGGAGGCCCCGGCGGCGTCTCCCGCCTCGACGTCCACGGCCCCATCTTTGCTGGCCGACTGGGCTGGTTCGTCCTGGGTGTCGGCGGACGCCACGTCGTCGGCAGCCGGCACACCACGGCGGCGACTGCTGGCCATATAGGCCTCGAAGTCGTCCGGCCGTATCAGATCCTCGACGTGCAGAAAGGCGGCCCGTGGCTGCCCGATGTCGATGAACGCGGCCTGCATGCCGGGCAAGACCCGACTGACCTTGCCCAAGTAAACGTTGCCGAGGGTGCTTCGTGACGAGAGACGCTCGATGTGGAGCTCGGCGATGACGCCTTGCTCGATGAGCGCGACGCGAATCTCACGAATGTCGACGTTGATGACGAGAAGATTCTCGCTCATAGGAGATGTCTGGGCGCGCTCTCTGGGGTCGAACCCAGGAGCGGTACGTAAACACCGGACAACCGCTTGAGGCGAGCGCCGATGGTAGAGTCTTGGTGATCACCGCACGAGCGGTGTGGAATTGAGGCGGTCGGCGCCCTAAATAGCGCTGCAACCAAGCTCTCTGTTACCACGATTGTCATCTTCGTGTCCGCCCGAATCTGCGGCCTAGGCGGCGAAGCACGATTATCCGAAAACGCGAAGATGGGGGACCACGACCCCTGCCATCGGCCTCCAGAGCTGGCTCCAGCGTCGCCTATTAATCGGTAATTGCTGAATTAATCGCCTTGGCCCGGCTTGCAAGAGGCCCATCGTCCCTCCCATGCCCGGCTTCGCCCCGGCGGAGGTCCGACCCAATCCCGAGAACCGGCCTCGGCACGAGCGCGCTCAGCCACATTCGGCGGAGCACGTGACCTCTAGACATTGGACCCAGCTGTTGAACAGGTTGACGCCCATCTCAGTCATGCAGTCAGGGCAGCTCTGCTCGGTGCAAGCCTGGAGATCTGGTGCACCGGAGCACACCCCGTTGATACAGTTCTGCAAGCCTGCGCAAGCCGGGTCGGCAAAGCAGACCTCGGCCTGGGAGCAGCAGTTGGCGATGTGACAGTCGTCGCAGGCCTCGGTGCCAAAGCTCACGTCCGCGCAGCCGATTCCCAACCAGCCACCGTCTGGGCACCCGCCGCTACCGGTGCTCGTGCTCGTACTCGTGCTCGTGCTCGTGCTCGTGCTCGTGCTGGTGCTCGTACTCGACGATGTCGTGCCTCCAGACCCACCCATCCCACCGGCGCCAGTGGAACCATCGACGACCGCCTTGCCACCGCAGGCGAGCAACCAGACCCCGCCCAACCATGCCAAGTACCTAAAACCCTTCACAGGTGCCCTCCTCGATCTGCCTCTTCCAACCGCCCCTTTGGCCCCATCCTATCAGATTGGGGCACCGCCCCTTGGCTCCCCAGCGACCGCGTGCCAGCGTGCCGCCACGATGGCTCACCCCTCCTACCTCATCCTCGACATCGAGACGGTAGTGGATCCAGCCCTGCCCCAGGCCAGCACCGGGGAGGGTCGAGGTCTGCCGCCGCCTCCCTTCCACGAGATCGTCGTCATCGGCGTGCTCTGGATGGACGCAGACTACCGGGTCCGCCGGCTCGGCATCATCGGAGACGGGAAGAATGAGTCCGAGGCGCTCACCGACTTCAGCCGCTTCGTCACCGAACGAAAGCCTGATCTCGTCACCTACAACGGACGGGGCTTCGATCTGCCGGTCATCGCCGCGCGCTGCCTGCGCCACGGCATCTCGTTTCCCCACTACTATGGCGCCCGCGACGTGCGCTATCGGTTCACGCCCACCGGACATCTAGATCTGATGGACTTCCTTACCGATTTTGGGGCGAGCCGGGCCTCGAGACTCGACGTCATGGCCCGCACCATCGGCATGCCGGGCAAAGTCGGCGTAGCAGGCAAAGACGTGGGCCCGCTGGTCCATGCCGGCAAGCTGGGCGAGGTTCAGGCCTATTGCCTGTGTGATGTGGCTCAGACGACCGGGCTGTTCCTACGGGTGCAATTGTTGCGCGGTCAGCTCGACCGGGACAGCTACCGAGACGCGATGGCGGATCTACTGAAGCAAATCGAAGGCGACCAGCGCCTGGCGCCGGTCACCGAGGGCCTGAATCGCGGTCGGCTCATGCTGGAGTCTTAAAGACCGATCCGCTGAAAACGGCCGTAGAGCACAAGAGCCTCGCTCCGGTAAGGAAGCGAGGCTCCGATGTCAAATCAGCAACCACAGGTGCGCCCGAAGCGCCCCTGTGGTGCCAGTGGTTGGCTAAACGTGGACGGCCAGTACTAGCCGGCGCACGTATTCATGCACTCGACCCAAGCGTTGTGGAGCTCGCCTCCACCTGCGCAGTCCGGGCAATTCGCCGGGACGCAAGTGTCGAGGTCTTGGGAGCCGGCGCACGGACCCTCTTGGACGCAGTACTCCAAGCCAGCGCAAAGCGCGTCGGCGAGGCAGGTATCGATTGCCGTACAGCAGGTCCCCGCGGCACAGGCGTTGGCGGCCTCGTCACCGAAGTCCAGGTCGGCGCAACTTCCGTTGAGCCAGCCATTGTCCGGGCACCCGCCACTGCTGGTGCTGGTGCTGGTGCTGGTGCTGGTGCTGGTGCTGGTGCTGGTGCTCGTGCTGGTGCTGGTGCTCGTGCTCGTGCTCGAGGACGTGCTGGTACCGCCACCGGTCCCATCATCGTCATCATCGTCATCCGAGACCGTCTTGGTGGTACAGGCCGCAATGGCCACAGCGCCCATCAAAGTGATCAATGCCCAACGAGAAATCTTCATTCTCAAATCCTCCAGCAAACCTGATTGAGTTCAAGCACCCGGGACTCCCGTTCCTCGATGGTATTCAGCGATGATTCGCCGCGCACCGATGTGCCGAAGCAAGACGATGGCCGGGGGCGCCGGTTTAACTACACTGTCCGTAAAGCTTGTGCAAGCCAGGTCATAGTCTAGCAGAATTTGCCGCGCGGCGAGCCTCGCGGCCGCCAGAGCACATTTGCAACGGCTCGGGCAACGGCCCAGGCAACGGCTCAGCCCCAGGGCGGCCTAGAGGGGAATATTTCCGTGTTTTTTCCGCGGGACGGCTTCGTGCTTGTCCCGTAGCAACTCGAGCGCATCGGCGAGCCGCTTGCGAGTGACCCGCGGGGCGATCACCTCATCGATGAAACCGAGCTCGGCGGCCTTGTAGGGGCTGGCGAACGTCTCGCGGTAGTCGTCGGCGAAGGCCTTCTTGGTGGCCACCGGGTCATCTGCCGCCGCAATGTCGCGGCGGTAGATGATGTTGACCGCACCATCAGGTCCCATGACGGCAATCTCAGCGGTGGGAAAGGCGATGTTGTAGTCCGCGCGGATGTGCTTGGAGGCCATCACGTCGTAGGCGCCGCCATAGGCCTTGCGGGTGATGATGGTGAGCTTCGGTACCGTGGCCTCGGCGAAGGCGTAGAGCAGCTTGGCTCCGTGGATGATGATGCCGCCATACTCCTGATCGGTGCCTGGCAAGAAGCCCGGCACGTCGACGAAGGTCACCAAGGGGATGTTGAAGCAGTCGCAGAAACGCACGAAGCGCGCCCCCTTGATGCTCGCCTGGATGTCGAGACAACCTGCGAGCACCATGGGCTGGTTGGCGACGATGCCCACCGTTCGGCCAGCAACGCGCGCAAAACCAATGACCATGTTCTTGGCGTGGTCCTCGGCCAGCTCGAACAGCTCGCCATGGTCCACCACCGCCTTGATGATGCCCTTGATATCGTAGGGTTTCGACGACGAAACGGGGACCATGGTGTCGAGCTCCGGCGCCATCCGGTCGATGGGATCGTCGCAGGTCACGGCCGGAGGATCCTCGGTGTTGTTCGAGGGCAGATAGCTCAACAGGGTGCGGAGCTGCACCAGACAGCTCGGATCGTCGGCAGCGGTCAGATCGCAGACCCCGCTCTTGGTCCCGTGAGTCGAAGCGCCACCGAGCTCTTCCTTGGTCACCTCCTCGCCGGTGACGGTCTTGGTGACGTCCGGTCCGGTGATGAACATGTAGCTGGTGTCCTGCACCATCAGGATGAAATCGGTGATCGCCGGCGAGTAGACCGCACCGCCGGCGCAGGGCCCGAGGATGGCGCTGAGCTGGGGCACCACGCCGCTGGCCTGGGTGTTGCGCCAGAAGATTTCGGCATAGCCGCCGAGTGAGTCGACGCCCTCCTGGATGCGGGCCCCGCCCGAGTCATTGAGACCCACGATCGGAGCCCCGACCTTCATCGCCAAGTCCATCACCTTGCAGATCTTGCCGGCATGGGCCGAAGAGAGCGAGCCGCCCACAACGGTGAAGTCCTGAGCGAAGACGAAGACCTTACGCCCATCGACCAACCCCCAGCCGGTGACCACGCCATCGCCGAGGTACTTCTGCTGATCCATGCCGAAGTCAGTGCAACGGTGGGTCACCAGACGATCGAGCTCGACGAAGGTCCCCGGGTCGAACAACAGCTCCACCCGCTCGCGGGCCGTCAGCTTGCCCGCGTCATGCTGCTTGTCGATGCGCTTGGATCCGCCGCCTTCGAGGGCCTTAGTGTTCAGCTCCTCGAGGTAGGCGATTTTCTGCTCACGGATATTGTCCGACATCGCCGCCCTCGTATCACGTTTGCGAGTTTCTCCCCATCTCCCCAGCACCGGCAGGCGGATCGAGCAGCTCGACGGTAACCCCGCGATGAGTGCGAAGGGTGGTCCGCCCGGGCTCCCGTGCGACCACGTAGTCTGGTCCCACCGGCACCTTGCCCATGCCCCCTGGCGTGTCGATCACCAGCTTGGGCAGGGCAATACCGCTGAGATTGCCCTGCAACGTCTCCATGATGTCGATGCCCCTTTGGACCGCCGTACGCAGGTGGGCGCCACCAGCGACTGAGTCCATGTGCAGCAGGTAATAGGGGCGCACTCGGAGTCGGACCAGACCGCGAAACAGGGACTCGAGCACGGTCGGCTGATCGTTGATCCCCGCCAGGAGCACGGTCTGACTCATCACCGGCAGACCGGCGTCGACCAGCCGCTCGCAGGCACGACCCGCCAGGGCTGTCAGCTCTTTGGGGTGGTTGAAGTGAGCCATGACCCACAAAGGTTGGTGCTCCCTGAGCGCCTCACACAGCTCGTTGGTGATGCGCTGGGGAAGCCAGGCCGGTGCCCGGGTCGCCAGGCGGATAACCTCGATGTGCTCGATTCGGCGCAACCGGGCGATGAGCCCAACGAGTCGTTCGGTGCTGAGGGTCAGCGGCTCGCCGCCGCTCACGATGACCTCCCGCAGCTTCGAGTGGCTCTCCAGGTAGCGGAAGGCTGGCTCCAGCTCGTCGATCGCCATGGCCCCGCAGCCACCACCCACCAGGCGCGAGCGAGTGCAGAAGCGGCAGTGGGCGGCGCAGCGATCGGTCACCAGCAGCAGCGCTCGGTCCGGGTAGCGACACACCAGGTGGGGCGCGACCTCGTGGGCCTGCTCGCCTAGGGGATCGCTCAGGTCGCCGGCGACCTGGTGGCCCTCCACAGCGGTAGGGATGACTTGCTGACGGATGGGACAGCTCGGCTCGAGGGGATCACAGAGGGACAAGACGTATGGGGTGACCCGCAGGGACAAGCCGCGGCGCTCGGCGCCCTGAACACCCCGAAGCTCGGCCTCGGAAAGAGACAGCCGGCCGCTCAGCTCGGCGGCGGTGGTCACCACATTCTGGAGCTGCCACTGCCAGCGGTCTTCGGGGCGGTCCTGCCGGCGGTCTGCGGCCGGACCAACCGGTCGCTGGCCCCGCTCCGACCGCGGATCGCTCGCGGCCATGATCCCTGCTACGGAGCCGAGGGGACGCTCGGGGGCGCCTTCGGCTTGCTGCTCGGGCCAGCGCTCGGCGCGCCCGGTGCGCCACCCTTCGGCGGGGCAACACTGGGCGGGGCAACACTGGGCTTGGCACTATCTGTGGGCTGGACGCTACCAGCCGCCGTCGCCGCTGATGACGGCACCGAGTCCTGCTGCCAGATGGGTTCTTTCTGGCTCAGCGAGGCCGGCAACTTGATGGTCCCCAGGGCGTCCTTGTCAATTTCCACCGGGAACCGCTTGCGAAGGTCCGCTGCAAGTTGCTTTTCCCGATCCCGGATCATCTCTTGCAAAATGGCGACCCGAATGGCCCGGTCCGCGTCGGCCAGGCTGCGGGTGTGTCCCTTCGACCGTCCCGCCATCCGCACGATGAAATAACGACCGTTGCCGGCAGCGACGACGTCCTGGTAGACGTCGCCAACCTCGGCGAGCTCGAATACGGCGCGCTGCACCGCCGGCGGAACACTCTTGCTGACCCCTTTGGCGTCACCT